>JBBFKQ010000007.1 GCA_037481935.1 Aquificaceae bacterium
CATGGCGGTAATTTCTTACAATCTCCATAGGCTCTGGAGTGCAGGGATGCTATAACTTGCAACTTGCGTTATAATATTCTTATGGTCGGCACGCTGCCACCGGAAGTGGTGATGAAACTCCAGGAAAAGCTCGGCAGAGAGGAAGCCCTTGAGTTTATAAAAGCCCTTGATGAAAGCCTGAAAGAACTCAGCCTTCAGAGAAAGATTGAGCTCAAAGAAGAACTCACAAAAGAGCTCGTCACAAAGGCTGACCTCAGAGAAGAGATAGCCAAACTCAGAGAAGAGATAGCAAGACTTGAGGGTCAGATTGCTGAAGTGAGGGCAGAAACATCCTCTATAAAGTCCGAAATAAAGAGGCTTGAAAGCTACATAAAGATAGTCATCGTCCTGTTTCTAATAGCCATAGCCCTGTACAGTCCGGTGTTCTTTGAGCTTGTAAAGATGCTTGTTAAAATCTAAGGCATGTTTTCCTTCAGAATAATAAAATCTGATGGCAGTGCAAGGCTTGGCGAGCTTATAACTCCTCGCGGGAAAATAGAAACGCCTGTCTTCATGCCCGTTGGCACACAGGGGACTGTAAAGGCGATACTTCACAAAGACCTTCTGGATATAGGCACTCAGATTATTCTGGGTAACACATACCACCTCTATCTCAGACCAGGTGTGGAGGTTATAAAAGAGGCGGGGGGGCTTCATGCCTTTATAGGGTGGGGCAGACCCATTCTCACTGACAGTGGGGGCTTTCAGGTCTTTTCCCTTTCAAAAGGGAGGGGTGATGGAAGGTCAAGGGTCAGAGTGAGCGACGAAGGCGTGGAGTTCAGAGACCATATTGCGGGTGACCTTCATTTTTTTACTCCTGAAAGGGTTGTAGAGATTCAGGAAGCCTTTGGCTCTGACATAATGATGCCGCTTGATGAGTGTGTGGAGCATCCCACCACCTACGCCTATGCAAAGGTTGCCCTTGAAAGGACAATAAACTGGCTTGACAGGAGTATAAGGGCCAAGAGGAGAGATGACCAGGTGCTCTTTGGAATAGTTCAGGGAGCCTTCTTTGAGGAATTGAGGGTGGAATCCGCCCTGAGAACTGTGGAAAGAGGCCTTTTGGGTTACGCCATAGGAGGGCTCTCTGTGGGTGAACCCAAAGAAGTCATGTATGCGATGACGGAGATAGTATGCCAGCACCTTCCTTGGGAAAAGCCCAGATATCTCATGGGAGTTGGTATGCCGGAGGATATAGTGGAGGCGGTTGCAAGGGGTGTGGACATGTTTGACTGCGTGGCGCCAACACGCATGGCGAGAACTGGGACGCTCTTTACTTCAACGGGTAAGATAAACATACGCAACGAGAGGTATAAAAAGGACTTTTCACCCCCAGACCCAGAGTGTGACTGCTACACCTGCAGAAACTTTACCAGAGCATACCTGAGACACCTTTTCAATGCAGAGGAAATATCAGCATACATACTCAACACCATACACAATCTCCGCTACTATCACAGGCTAATGGAGAAGGTAAGAAGGTCCATAAAGGAGGGCAGGTTTGAGGAATTCAGAAGTTCATGGCACAGGTCCTATAGCTTACAGGCCTGACTTTCTTGCAAAGAAAGTTCTTGTCCTTATGATGGTTTTCCTGCTTTCCTTTTCTACAGAAATGGAGAAGGAAAATATAAGATTGGCTCAGACATACTTTTACAGAGGATACATAGAATACGAACAGGGTAATTACGGGGATGCAATAGCGGAGTTCAGCAGGTCCTTTCTTATGGACAGGCAGGGATACTATGGTGAGCTCTCTTACCTTTACATTGGCATATCTTATGCTAAACTCTCCTACAGAAAGGGCAGAAGGGAAGGAATTCTCTCCGCCATAGCTTATCTCAACATGTATCCTTACTACTACAAGAAGCCCACCTACCTTTTCCTTCAGCGTGAGTTTATAGGCGATGCGTATATTTTCATGGGTTTTTACCCCAGGGCAAAAGATGTATTTTTGAGCCTCTACAGAGATACTGCCAGGGATGACTACCTGCTGAAGTTTCTTTACGCCGATTCCCTTTCTGGTGGCCAAAATAGCCAGCTTCTTAACAGGATAGACCCAGAGGCACTCGTAGAAAAAAAATACTTTTATCACCTCGTTAAGGGCTTCTATGCCTTTAACGCAGGCAACTACTCAGAAGCACTGAAGGAATTATCTGAAGCTCGCAACCTCAACAGGTATCTGGAAGAGGAGCCTGAGTTTCTATACAGGTATGCGGTAAGCAGTTTTATGAAGGAAAACTGGAGAAGTGCAATCTTTTACTTTGAACAGCTTGATAGAAAGGATATATACAGGAAATACTCTGACTCTGTCAATTACTATCTTGCTCTCATATACCTCTTAAACAGAAACTATGCGGATGCAAAGAAGAGGATTGAAAACCTCACAGAATCAAAGACTCTAAAAACAAGCCTTCTTCTCTCCCAGCTATGGCTTTTTCCAGAGTTTCTTGAAAAGTATGATAGAGATTTCAGGAACTACAGAAAGATTCTAAAGGACATAGCCTGGACTTATCTGAACAGCGTATACTCGATTCCAGCCTTTCTTGGCATATACTACTACTCTCTGAAGGAAGGAAAGTTAGAGGACAGAGACCTTTTAAGGTTGAAAAGGCTCACACTGCCTGGGGATATTGTCTTTGAGGACATTAGGGTGAAGTTAGAGCCCATGTTGTCCACTCTGCAGAGCCTTATGTCAGAGGTAAATCCCTATGGTAAGGAGGCAAACTTTCTGATAGAGCTATACGGCGTAAACCCTGAAAATTATGCTCTCCTCTTTGGATACGAGAAACTGGCAAGGGCTGTGGTTTACACGGGAGACCTGAAGCTCAGAGACATCCCTGCAAAGCTGGAGGAACCACTGAGAAGCTTTCTCCTGGGTCAGATTTTACTTCTTGAGGGGTCAGAGGAGGGACTGAAGATGGTTGAGTCCTCGCTTGGAAGGCTGACAGGTGAGGACAGGATGGAAGCTCTCTTTATAAAGGGCATATACAGGAAAGACATAAAACTTCTTGAGGAGTTTCTTTCTCAGGAGCTTTCAGAGAGGCTTGCACCCTACTCAGAGCCTGCCCTTCTGGAGCTGGGTGATTTTTACTACACAAGAGGGCAGTATGAAAGGGCAAAGCTTTACTATCGGAGATATCTGGAGAAAGCTCAGGAGGGAGACCTTTACTGGCTTGTTGCCTACAGACTTGCAAAAGCTGGTGAGTTGACAGGGGATGTGGAGACAATAAACTGGGTTGTAAAAAAGGCTGAGGGGAAAGATAATATTATAAGCAGGGTTATAATTATTTTCTGGGGGTGAAGAAGATGGATATTTTTAAGGGAGCGGACAAGGTGATACCTTTTCTGAACTATGCATGGAAAAGGCACAAGGTAATCCTCAGCAACATAGCCAACTCAGACACCCCCAACTACAGGACAAAGGATGTGGCTTTCAACCTTGAAGAGGGCGGCAATCTGAAAACCACACAACCACGCCATATAAAACCCGCGGCTTCTGGAGATTTTAAAGTCTTTGAAGTCAGGAAAAGGCTTGTGGGTAACGACCTGAACGATGTAAGCGTGGAGGAAGAAATGGCAAAGCTCAGCCAGAACAGGATAGCCTATGAGGTTTACATGCGTTTTGCTACAGGAAGCCTTGAAAAGCTGAACAATGTGATAAGGGAGGGAAGACAATGATGGACCTTTTCAGAACCTTTGATGTGTCCGCAAGTGGAATGCAGGCTCAGAGAATAAGGTTCAATACCGTTGCCAGCAACCTGGCTAACTTTGAATCCTACAGAATCACAGGTGAACCCTTTAGAAAGTTAGAGCCTGTCTTTGAAGCGGTTGAAAGGGAAGAGGATATTCAAAAAGGGCGGGTGCCTGTGAGGATCAGGGAAATAAGGGAGTCTGATGAGCCCTTCAGGGTTGTCTTTGACCCCACAAACCCAAGAGCGGACGCAGAGGGATTTGTTAGGCTTCCCAATGTGGAGCTTGTTAAGGAGATGGCAGATATGATATCCGCCATGAGAAGCTACGAGGCGAACCTCAACGCCTTCAGGACTACAAGAGAGATTGCACAGAGGACGCTTGAGCTATGGAGATAAGAGCTGTAGATGGACTTTTAAAGCAGAGACTGAGCCCGCAGAGGGGTGAAAGGGGGGATTTTCTGCAGGAGCTTGGCAGGTTTGTTCAGTGGGTCAATAAAGAGCAGCAGAAGTCTGACAGCATAAGGGAAGCAGTCCTCAGGGGTGCTGAGATTCCACTCCATCAGATGGTTATAGAGTTTGAGAAGGCGAGAACTGCCCTTAACCTTCTTATTCAGGTCAGGAACAAGCTCCTTGAAGCCTTCCAGGAGCTAAACAGAATGCAGGTTTAAAATATGGCGGACATAAGGGAAACGTTAAACAACCTGAAGGACAGATTTACAGCACTCTCTACCGCCCAGAAAATAACCCTCATAGCTGTGCCAGTCCTCGTTCTGGGTGCTCTCATAGCCATAGCAACCCTCGCCACAAAGCCCAGCTATACTGTTCTCTATTCCGGTCTCTCTCAGGAAGACATGTCTGCAGTCATGGCTGAGCTTGATAAGGAGGGACTGAGTTATAAAGTGGGACAGGATGGAAGGAGCATACTGGTTCCAGAAAAGCAGGCAAGGGATATAAGGCTAAAGCTGGCGGCTAAGGGCATACCCAGCAAGGGGATAGTGGGGTATGAGGTCTTTGACAAAACGGGCATAGGAGTCTCAGATTTTCAGAATCAGGTAAACTTCAAGAGGGCTGTGGAGGGTGAGCTCTCAAGGACAATTCTGAGGATGGCGGGCATTGATGATGTGAGGGTAAGCATAGGCATGCCACAGAAGTCCATATTTCTAAGGGAGGAAGAAGAACCAACTGCAAGCGTCTTTATAAAGCTAAAGCCGGGTCATGAACTTACTCCAGAACAGGTAAAGGCAATAAGGAACCTTGTTTCTGCAAGCGTTCCGAGGTTAAAGCCCAAAAACGTGGTGGTGGTGGATGATAAGGGCAGGGACCTTACAGCCATGCTGGAGGATGCGGAGGACTTTGCAAGAGATAGAGAGTTGAGGCTCAGGACTGAGTTTGAAAGGAGGCTTGAGAGGGAGGTGCAGAGAGCTCTTGAAGAGGCTTTAGGCTTTGGTTCTGTAAAAGTTAAAGTCTCTGCAGACCTTGACTTTACAAAAAGAGAACAGAAAGAGGAAATTTACGACCCGGACATGACCGCTGTTGTCAGCCAGCAGAAGAAAAAGGAGAGAACCACCACCGGAGGGGTTGCAGGCGTCCCAGGTGCACAGGCAAACATACCACCAGGCACCGGTGCTGCAGCTGGGGCAGGTCAGGTGCTCACAGAGAGGAGCGAGACCATAACCAACTATGAGGTGAGTAAAAAGGAGGTTTACAGCGTTGACCCGCTTATAAAAGTCAGAAGGCTCAGCGTGGGAGTTCTTGTGGATTCAAACATAAAAAACCTTGACCTTGAAAAGGTTAAAAGAATAGTGTCTGCATCCGCGGGGATAGACCCTCAGAGGGGTGATGTGATAACCGTTGAAGCAATACCATTCCAGAAGCCACCCTTTGAAAAACCTGCACCGGATTACGAAGGGTATATAAAGCTCGGACTTCTTGCTCTTCTGGTAATTGTGATGAGTATAGTATCCCTGCTCATCTTGAGGAAAATCCTCAAGAAGAAGGAAGTTACCACGGTTCCTGCCCTGCCCGGAGTGCCAGCCCTTGAAGTTATAGAGGGTGCTGAGGAGATAAGAATGAAGGCGGAAAAGGTCGAAGCTGTGGAAGCGATTGTCAAAACTGCTAGGGAAGAACCAGAAAAGGTGGCAAAGATAATCAAAGGATGGTTAAGGAGTAAAGGTTAGATATGGCAGATGAGCTTCTCAGTCAGGAGGAAATAAACCTACTTCTCAAAACCCTTGGCAAGGAGGAGGAGAAAAAGGTTGAGGTAGAGGAGGAAAGGGTAAGACCCCTTGACCTTTCCCTTTTTGAACACATATCAGCCGGGAGAATCCCTGGTCTTGAGCTCATACTTGAAAGATGGATAAATGGACTGAGAAGGGGTCTTGCATCCCTGGTGGTCACCATCCCAAGCCTGTTTAAAGAAAGCCTGAGCACAACCAGGTTTGGAGAATTTACCACAAGACTACCAGTGCCCTGTGCCATAGGTCTTTTTAACATTGAACCCTTAAGGGGAACGTGCCTTCTGGCAATAGACCCCAAGCTAATATACATTGTGGTGAGCAGTGTATTTGGTGGTAGTGCAAAGCCTTACAAGATAGAGGGAAGGGATTTTACGCGTATAGAGACGAAACTGATTCAGAGGCTTCTGAACATATGCTACCAGGAGCTGGAGATAGCGTGGAGCACGATTATGGATGTGAAGATAAACCCTGTTGGCATAGAGACAAATCCAGCTCTTCTGACCATGTATCGTGCAAAGGAGAAGTTCATACTTCTGAAACTGGCAGTGGTGATAGAGGGCAACGAAGGACACATTCAGCTGGCAATACCGGAAAGTTCCATAGCACCTTACAGGGATATGTTAAAGGGGTCGGCAGATATAAAGAACAGAGAGCTTGAGGGAACCATTTTCAAAAGCTTTCAGAGAGTCCCATTAAGCATTGAAGTGGTCCTTGGAAGGGTAAACCTTAGCTTCAGGGAAGTGCTGGAACTGAAGGAAGGTGACCTGATAACCCTTGACAAACCTCTCAGGGAGGCTCTTGAGGTGAGAGTCCAGGGCAAGCCCAAGCTTCTGGCTTTTCTTGGTCAGCTCGGCAGCAAAAAGGCAATAAAGATATACGGACATCTTGAAAAGGAGGACTGACATGGAAGATGAGAAACAGGAGAACCTGGCAGACATGTGGGCGGAGGCTCTGAAAGAGCAGGAAGAGGCATCAAAGGGCTATCAACAGGAGCAGAAAGAAGAAACAGAAGTTGAGGTGTCCGACAGGCTAAGAAAGTTTCTGGACATACCTCTTCAGGTTGAGGTGATCGTTGGTTCGGCAACTCTGACACTGGGTGAGCTCCTTCACCTTACACCAGGCTCCGTGGTGGAGCTTGAGCAGAACGTGGAGACCCCAGTAGACATAAAGGTAAACGGAAAGCTGATAGCAAAGGGGGAAATAGTCATAGTGGAAGACAGGTTCGGAGTCAGGATAATTGACATAATAGCAAGGGAAGAGAGGATAAAGAAAGTTGTATAATACGAGGGGGAAGAGAAATGGCTATGGAAGATGTTAGACAGCTTGTCAGGGAGTTGCTGGAGGAGGTAAAGAGCCTTGAGGCAAAGCTGGATGAAGTTGTAAAGCCCCTTGAGGAGACGTCAAGCACCCTTCCCATGGCAAGCGGTAGTCTGGAGGATGTAATAAGGTTTACAGAACAGAGCGTTCATCAGATAATGAGCATAATAAACGAGCTTATGAAGGAGCTAGAGAGGGTTCAGGAAGACGT
The DNA here is from genome assembly GCA_037481935.1 of Aquificaceae bacterium. Classification (NCBI taxonomy): domain Bacteria; kingdom Pseudomonadati; phylum Aquificota; class Aquificia; order Aquificales; family Aquificaceae; species Aquificaceae bacterium. The sequence goes on from JBBFKQ010000007.1 coordinate 7,497, forward strand.
GGACTTCCTTCTGAGCCTAAACCCTGTGAGTGGTATAAGGTCAAGGCTTGAAAGCATAAGGGAGAGGTCAAAAAAGCTCTCTGAGCTTCTACTCCAGGTCATAACCCTCATGTCTTTTCAGGACCTTGCCAGTCAACAGATAAAAAAGGTAATAGAGGCTCTGGAGGATATGAAAAAAACCATACTGAAAATCGTGCTTTCTTCCATAGAGGCTTCCTCTCTTTCCAGCGAACAGAAGGAAAAAATCGTGGGCAAGGCTACGGAAATGCTCACGGGTGATAGAATATATCAGGAGGATGTGGATAGACTTCTTGAAGAGCTCGGGCTTTAGGAGGTAAAGCATGCCGCCGAAGGAGGCAAGGTTTCTCGTGGTTGATGATATGAGCACCATGAGGAAGATAATAAGGACAATACTCAACCAGCTCGGTTATACAAGCGTGGAGGAGGCAGAGAACGGCAAGGAAGCCCTTGCAAAGCTGAGAGGGGGTAACTACGACTTTGTGCTTCTTGACTGGAACATGCCAGAAATGGATGGCCTCGAGACCTTAAAGCAGATTAGGGCAGAAGAAAAGCTCAAAGGAATACCCGTTATAATGGTGACAGCAGAGGCAAAGAAGGAGAACGTGCTTGCGGCCATTCAGGCTGGAGCAAACAACTATGTGGTAAAACCCTTTACACCAGAGACTCTTAAAGAAAAGATAGAGAAGGTCTGGACTGCCATAAAGGGTTAGAAGATGTTTTGGAAGAGAGAAAAGGAAGAGGAAAGGCTGAAGGATGAACTGGAAAAACTCAAAAGGAAAGCCGCCCTCTATGAACTTGCCCTTAACCATGTTTCAGAAGGCGTAAGGGTGGAGCTGGATGGGGAGGTAATTTTTGAAAAAGGACCAGAGGGTGAAGAGGTAAAAATTTCTGAAGGTGTCAGCATATTCAGGAAGGTAGAAGAAAGAAAGCAAGCAGAAGAGTTCCTTCCAGACCTTACGGAGACACTTAATCCTATCCTTGAAAGGGCTCAACACATGAGGGAAACCTTTGAAGAGACTCTTAAGGAGTTTGAGGACGTTTACAGAACACTTATAAATGGGCTTGAGCTCATAGGATACATGTTTAAGAAGCTGGAAGAAGAAACTCAGGACATGTACAACATGAAACAACTGACCGACGAGCTAAGAGAGAAATCAAAATACATAGAAAACATAACAAGAATAATAGAAGGCATATCAGAGCAGACAAACCTCCTTGCCCTCAATGCTTCCATAGAGGCTGCAAGAGCCGGGGAACAGGGAAGGGGCTTTGCGGTGGTGGCGGACGAGGTGAGAAGGCTTGCAGAACAGGTGGGTAAAATGGCAGGCTCTGTGGGTCAAACGGTTCAGGATGTGGTGAATACCATACAGGAGGGATACAGGAACACGGAGCTGGTTCATGAGGACTTTGAAAAGGTCAGAGAGGCTGTGGAAAGGATAAGGGAAATGCTTCACAGAATTGCTTCAAGTATGGAGGAGACATCTGCGAGTATGAGGGAAATATCCACAAACATGGAAAGCCTTGAAGAGATAGGCAACAACAACGCTACAGCTTCTGAGGAGGTGCTCTCAAGAATGGTGGAGTTAACGAGAAGGGTGGAGGAGACCAGAAGGAAAATAGAAGAACTGAGAGGTTGATGGATTTTTCAGAGGTTTTAAGGCTCATAGAAAAGAGGACAGGTATGATGGTCTCAGCGAGTAGATTAACCAGGTTAAAAAGACTATACGAGAAAAACAGAGAGCTTTTTATGAAGCTGGAATCTGCGGACGTGAGGGAAGACAGCTGGCAGAGAGTTATAGATGCTATAAGCGTGCAGGAAACCTATTTTTACAGAGACGGGGAAGTTTTTGAATGCATAAAAAACTCCATATTTCCTGAGATTTTTAAAAGGCTCATGGAGGATGTAAAAATATGGTCTGCGGGGTGTGCCACAGGTGAGGAAGCCTATACCATTGCCATGCTTGCAGTGGAGTATCTGGGTATGATGGGTTATAGGGTGCAGGACATCAGAGGTAAACTCACAGTTCTTGGAACTGACCTGTCTGTAAACGCTATTCAAACCGCAACAAAGGGAGTATACAAGGATACACCAATGGGCTCTTTTAGAAAAAGCCCCTCAAACCTTCTGAAATACTTTGAGGTAAAGGAGGGAGGCTATTATCATGTAAAGGAGGAAATAAAAAGGCTTGTGGAATTCCGTTTTCATAACCTGATGGACGAGCCACCCTTAAGGGATGCAGACCTGGTAGTTTGTAGAAATGTGCTTATATACTTCAGCGATGAGGCAAGGGAGAGGGCGTATGACAATCTCACAAAGGCTATGAAGAAGGGGGGTTTTCTGGTAATGGGTCCTCTGGATAACCCAGACAGAGGGCTTGAAAGGCAGGTCTGTGAAAGGCTTATCTACTTCTACAAGCCATGAACAGGATAAGGGTTCTTATCGTTGACGATTCCAAATTTATAAGGATGGCCCTAAGGAAGGCCCTTGAGGGGGCTGAAGATGTGGAGATTTTAGGAGAGGCAAGGGATGGGGAGGAAGCTGTAAGGTTTGCCCGTCAGCTCAAGCCTGACCTTATAACCATGGATATCGTAATGCCGGGCATGGACGGCATAACTGCAATAAGGGAGATACTGAGTTTTATGAATGTTCCGATAATAGTCATAAGCGACCATACCACTCAGGGTGCAAAGGTGACTTTTGAAGCCCTTGACGCTGGTGCCGTTGACTTTATACCAAAAGGCTCAAAGGAGCTAAAGCTGGACCTTTCAAGGCTAAGTAAAGAGCTGATTGAAAAGATAAGGATATACGCAAGGAAGGAAGGTTTTTCAAAGAAGGTCTTTTCCACAGAAATAAAGAGGGAGAAACCATCCCCGCCTGGTGGGTCGGTTGACATGGTGGGAGTTGCATCTTCCACAGGGGGTCCAAAGGTGCTACCAGTGCTACTGAAAAGCATGGGTCCACTACCAGTTCCCGTTTTGATAGCTCAGCATATACCAAAGACCTTCAGCGCAAGTCTTGCGGACTGGCTGTCAAAAGAAACCCAGCTCGTGGTAAAGGAGGGCTATGATGGAATGGAACTGAGGGGGGAGCTTTTTGTAGTCCTGCCTGGTGGTAGCAACGGCCTTGTAGAAAGGCATGGAAGCAGTTATGTTTTGAGAGTTAATAACGAGCCAGACACTATAATAAAGCCTTCTGCGGATGTGCTCTTTAAGAGCATGGCTGAGGTAGCGAGAAATCCCATTGCTCTCATCCTCACTGGCATGGGGAGCGATGGAACCGAAGGTGCCAAAGAACTTATAAGGAGAGGATTTACCGTAATCGTTCAGGAGCCCTCCACATGTGTTGTCTGTGGTATGCCTTGTTCTGCCATAGAGGCTGGGGCTTATACTTATATAATGGCGGTGGAAAATATGGGTAAGAAGGTGAAAGAGCTGTGCGGAGGTGCTTAAATGCGAGCTCTTATGGCTTTAGCTTTACTTCTTATACCCCTGACAATTTTCTCCGCAGAAGCTATACCCTTTTTAAAGCCCTCCTTCCTTAACCTCAAAGAGGACTTTGAAGATGCAAGGAAGGAGAACAAGCTCCTTTTCATCATGTTCCATCAAGAGGGTTGTCCCTTCTGTGACAAGATGAGAAGAGTGACCTTTCAGGAGAGGAGGGTTCAGGAATATTTTACAAAGCACTTCTACATGGTTGAGATAGATATAAGAGGAGCAAATGAGGTAGTGGACCTGGATGGCAAAAAGCTCACAGAAAGGCAGTTTTCCCTGAAGCATGGCGTCAGACTGACTCCCGTATTTATGTTCTTTGACCAGGAAGGCAGGGTGGTGGCAAAGGTGCCCGGCTACATAGAGCCTCAGGAATTTATACTCATAGGTAGGTATGTGGTAGAAGGACATTACAGAAACAAGAATCTGGTGCAGTTCCTGAGAGAAAACAAGGGAAGATGATAGCCCTGATGATACTCTTCTTATGTGGTCTTTCCTTCTCTCAGGAAGTAATAACCCTTGATTACAAAAAGGTGTATGAGCTTGCACTCAAAAACAACAGGGAGCTTCAGAGGCTAAGGCATCAGATAAATGCCCTTGACATAGACTATCAGCTGGCACAGAAATACTACCTTCCAGTAATCTACGCCGGAGCATCTCTGCTCTATGACTTTGATAAGAGGGACACAAAGACAGATGTGAACCTTACAGTAATAAGCACCCTCTACGAGTTCCAGCGGACAAAGTCAAGGATAGAGCTCTCAAAAATAAGGAGAGATGTGGCACAGCTTATGCTACAGCAACTAAACATGGATATACAGCTGAGGATAATAAGGCTCTTTGTAGAAGCCCATCTATACAGGAAACTTACCGAAGTAAAGAGGGAAGAGATGGCAATAGCCTATGTGCGTTTCGACAGGGCGAGGGAGAGAAGGGAACTAGGGCTCGCCACAGACCACGAAGTTTTCAGGCTTGAAAGCATCTACAGGGAAAAGAGGGCAGAACTCTTCTATGCACAGCATATGTATAACCATACCCTTCTTCAGATAAAGGAGCTTGCGGGCATACCTTACGAAACATTAATTCAACTTGAGGACCTTCCCTCAAAGAATTTGGAAAGGCTCTTGGAACCTTTCCCGGAACTAATGAAGGAGGCGCTCCAGAGAAACACGAGCCTGAGAGTAAAGGACTTAGAGCTTAAAGGTTATGAAGAAGACATAAGAGTTGCAAAACAGGTAATATCACCAAGGCTTAACCTGAGAATATCCACAGACAGGAGCGGGATTGAGCTTTTCACACCCATCTACGACGCAGGCAGGCAATACAGAGTTGACTATTTTTCCTCACTGAAGAGGTCTGCCCAGGCTGAAAGAGAGAGCATTGAGGCAAACATTAGGCTGATATTTTCCTCCGCACCCTACGAGTGGGAGTTCCTCAAAGCCAGACTTACCGAAGCTCTCACAAAGGACAGGTATGCTGAGGAGAACCTTACCCTTAGAAGGTCTGAATACGAGCTGGAGCTTGCCTTTGACCTTGGCTATGCCATGGCAGAGAAAAGCGAGGCGGAAAGACAGGTTATGGAAGCCCGCTACAGATTGATACTCTTCTGGGCAAAGCTCCTGAGCCTTGCGGGGCATGAGCCCTTCAGGGTTCTGGAGTAATATATTTATGATGGAGGTTTGTTATGAATGAAGTATCTCTCTTTATAGCCTTTACCGCAGGACTGCTATCTTTTCTTTCTCCCTGCGTTCTGCCCATAATCCCAGGGTATATATCTTACATATCAGGTATTGGAGCACAGGAAATAAGGGAAAGAGGTGGCTTTAGCCAGAAAGCATTTATTGCCTCTGTCCTTTTTGTTGTGGGCTTTTCTGTTGTTTTTACGCTGATGGGAGCAACCGCCACGGGTATAGGCGGGCTGCTGAGAGAGTATCAGGATTACATAGCAAGGATTGGAGGTGGTCTTGTAGTGTTCTTTGGTCTGCACTTTGCAGGGGTTTTGCTGAGACCAAACTTTCTGAAAGAGCTCGCAGGCGTGTCTGCCCTCATACTTGCCCTGTTCTTTCTTGGTATAATGCCTCAAAAAATTCTCTTTGACCTTCTTGGTATTATACTGATAGTTGCCTTTCTTTACTTCTTTGGACTACATGAAACACTATACAGACAGCTCAGAAGGGAAATGAAAGGCAGTGTTTCTGGCTTTGGTGCCCTTCTCGTGGGGATGCTCTTTGCCTTTGGATGGAGTCCATGCATAGGTCCGGTGCTTGGCTCAATCCTGCTCTACGCAAGCCAGCAGGAAACTGCACTTCAGGGTGCAAGCCTGCTCTTTGCCTACTCCATGGGTATGGGTATTCCATTCCTTGTTGCTGGCGGTCTTCTCTCAGCCTTTCTTGGTTTTGTAAAAAGCTTTGGAAAGTTTTTCGGTATAGTGGAGGTTGTGGGTGGAGTGCTTCTTGTGCTTCTGGGCCTTTTGCTCACTACTGGCAAGCTGGCGGAGATATCCCTTCTGTTGGGTGCTTAGATGCTCCTTCTCGTTGACTACGGAATGGGAAACCTCAGGAGCGTTTCAAAAGCCCTTGAAAAGGTGGGCTTTAGCGTTAAGATAAGCTCGGAGCCTGAGGATGTAAAAAGTGCGGACATTCTCGTCCTTCCGGGGGTGGGTGCCTTCAGGGATGCTATGGAAAACCTCAGAAGGCTTGGGCTTCTGAAGGAAATACTCAGGCACATAGAGAAGGGAAAGCCCTACATGGGCATATGCCTTGGACTTCAGCTACTCTTTGAGAGAAGCTACGAGTTTGGAGAGACTGAGGGCTTTGGGGTTCTTGAGGGTGAGGTAGTTCTTCTGCCCACAAAGGTCAAGGTGCCACACATAGGATGGAATCAGCTCTGGAAAAGGAAGCACTCTGATATACTTGAGGGTATAAGAGAAGGAGAATACTTTTACTTTGTTCATTCATACCATGTTTTACCAAGAAGGAGTGATGTGGTGCTCACCACTACCGATTACGGTGTTGACTTTGTCTCCTCCGTGGAGTATGCAAACATCTTTGCAGTCCAGTTTCATCCAGAAAAAAGTCAGAAGGCAGGGCTAAGGCTTCTTGAAAACTTCAGAAGGAGATTTTATGGCTAGGCTGTGCGTGGCTCTCGATACAAACCTTCAGCAGGCTAAAGACCTTGTAAAGGCTCTCAGGGGCTATCCGGTTATCTTCAAGGTAGGCTACAAACTCTTCATCTGCCATCACAGGGCCATAACGGACAGCATAAAGGAGGAGGGCTTTGAGCTCTTCCTTGACCTCAAGCTACACGATATTCCCAACACTGTAAAGGAAGGGGTCCTCTCTGCAAAGGACCTGGGTGCAGACTATCTGACCCTTCATGCCTCCTCTGGCAGGCAGGCTCTCAGGTCTGCAGTGGAGGTAAAAGGGAGGCTGAAACTGCTCGGGGTAACACTGTTGACGAGCCTTGGGGAAGAGGATTTCAGGGACATTGGACTTTGCAGGAGCAGAGAGGAGCAGGTCTTGCAAATGGCAGAGCTTGCCCTCGATGAAGGTCTTGATGGAATAGTCTGTTCTGGTAAGGAGGTAGGCTATCTCAAGGAAAAGATACTCAAACCTTTTCTTGCGGTTGTGCCCGGTGTGAGGCTTGAGGGCGAGCCTGCCGAGGACCAGAAGAGGGTGGTAAGCCTTGAAGAGGCCCTGCAGGCTGGTGCTGACATTATAGTTATGGGAAGGAGCATACTGAGGGCGGACAACCCGGTGAAGAGGGTTGACGAAATACTTCTCAGGCTCACATAGAATTAGCAGAGCACACCTGCCAGTCTCAAAGCCTCTTCCCTCTGCAGGCATGTGGCACAGACCCCGCAGGGCGGCTCCGTTCCCATGTAGCAGGAGTAGGTCTTTTCAAAGGGAACTCCAAGCTCTTTTCCAAGCCTTGCTATGTCTGCTTTGCTCATTCCCAGAAAGGGTGCGTATACATGAATTCTTCTCCTTGTCTTTGCCACATGGGCTGAGCCTGCGTTTATGGCTGATTCCATGGCAGCTATAAACTCCGGTCTGCAGTCGGGATAGGGGGTGTCAAGAGCATGCACCCCTATGGCTATGTGCTCTATCCCAAGGCTGTCGGCAAAAGAGCTGGCAATAGCGAGAAAGACCAGATTTCTCATGGGCACGTTAGTGGCGGGCACCTCTTGAGTGTATTCTCCTCTCGGCACCTCGGGTCCTCCCTCAAGCAGGGCTGAACCCTTTATCAGTCTGTAGTGGGGCACTTCTACGATGATATGCTCCCTCACCCCTGCAAGCCATCCCAGCTCCTCTGCGTATTTGAGCTCTACCCTGTGTCTCTGTCCGTAGTCAAAAGAAAGGGCATAGACCTCTTCAAACTCCTTTCTGCACAGCCACAGGAGTGTGGCACTGTCCATCCCACCAGACAGGAGAACTATAACCTTTTTCATAGCTCTATGCCGGAGGCGGGAGTCGAACCCGCACGCCCTCACGGGCGGGGGATTTTGAATCCCCTGCGTCTGCCAGTTCCGCCACTCCGGCTGAGGATAAAATTATATGCCATGGAAAGATGTAATTTTGCAGAAATTCTGCAACAACCCCCCTCTCTCAGAGCCTTAATTATAAAGCACTTGACGAATTTCTGAAAAATTTTTTGAGGGTGTTTTTAAAGTTTTTCAGAAATTCTGCAACACTCCCGCATTTTCTGAAAGCCTTGCTATTCCTTACTTTTCTGCTTTCTATGACTTTTTTAGGTCTGGCAGATTATATTAACAATCTCAAAGAATACAAAAAATTCTCGTCGCAAGAAAAATTTGTATTCTCCCTCCCCCCACCAACCCCCCCTCGCATTCTCAAAGATTATGCAAAATTGCAATCATTGCAAAAATGCATATTCTCCTTCCCACCCTCCCGTGAAGTTTTGAAGCTCTTCTCAGACTGGCTTGAGACTATAACTCCAGAGGACAGAGACCTTATCAGAAAGTTTGAAAGCTTTGTGCGTCAGAAAGCACAGGAAGAAGGCTTTGAGATAGAAGGTGAGCCAGCCCGAGTTCTTGCCGAGCTTGTAAAAGATACCAGCGAGACTATGCGAAGGCTATTAGATGCAGGGGTTGACAGCTGGGAAGTAGCAGAAAAAGCCCTGACAGGGCTTCAGTTCATGCAAGAGTTGTCAGCAAGGGCAAAGAGAGTATGGCTGGAAAAGGCTAAAAGAAAATGGGAGGAGCTAAGGCAAGAGCAACACAGGAAGAGGATACTGGAAGAGTTAATCCTGCAAAAAGCAGAGGAGACTTTAAAAGATTACAGATACATTTTCTCAAGCTGGAATAATCTGGCACACGAGCTAAGACGCTACAACGAGCTTAGGGAGGTGGTGGAGAGTGATATAAGAGAGGTTCTCATAAAGCATGCGGACAGGCTAACGGAAATATATAACCAAGTCCCCGAAGTTCCAGAGGAAGTATTTTGGGGGCTTGTGGAGGATGTTCTGGAGGACTGGACAACAAGGACGGTAAGCTTTGAGGAAGCAAGGGAAGAACTATATAAGAGAGGATACAGACTGCCATACAGCCTTTACTCGCAGTATGTAGCAAAAAGAAATAAACAATTAGAAGCCGTATCTTCTTCACCCCCCTCCTCCTCTGAATTGGCAGGCTCCCAGCCTGCCCTTTCTACAGAGCCTGACTGGTCTGATTGGGGCGGTCCAGAGTGGAAGGAAGCAGAATCATCTAAAAGCAAGAAGTCTCAGAAGCCAGAGAAAGGTTTTGACCTCAATAAGGAAATAGACGAAGCCATAGAGCTTGCAGCCACGGCTCTTGCAGTATATCTAACGAAGCTCTCTCCAGACGAATGGGAGGAATACGTGTGGAAGCCCTTTACTGAGAAGATGATGTCGCTTTTAGAAAGTGTAAGAAGGAGACACAGATGAAGCTAAGGGCAATACAACTTTACCTGCAGGGTTTTTCTGTATCACAGATAGCAAAACTCCTGAAGCACAACAGGGCAACGATATACAGATGGATAAAAGGCTTGCCACAGAAGAGGAGGGGAAGACAGAGGAAAGTGCGTGAGATACCAAACGAGCTTATAGAGAAGCTTAAAGCCTTGCTGCTTGATGTTAACGAAGAAAAAGGCAGGAAAAGGACGCATTCTCTCAGACGAATATACCACCTTCTGGAGCTTGATTTAAGGCTTGTAGGCATAAACTCTCTTGCAAGTTTTTACAGGCTTGTGGAAGACTTCGTAAAAAGTGAGTGGGGAAGTTGGGAAAGGTTAGAAGTTGCAAGGAGGGGAATTAAGGAAGCTCCGAAGGTTTCGAAGGGTAAAGTGCAAAGAGAAAAGGGCTTGGTGGAGATAGACGCAACGGGCTATGTGTTTGCAGGAAAGCAATGCTCTATCCTCTTTGCTCTTGAGCTTTACTCCATGAGGATTTTGGGCTTTTACACGGTAGAAAACAAAGAAAAGAATGCCACGCACTACAACAAAGCCTTCTCCAGTCTCGATGTTGCTAAGTTTATGTTTCAGTTGTTTTTAAGACACGGCGTCCCCAAGGCAGTAAAAACGGACAATGAAAAAATTCCTACCTCTGAACATATCACAAGGGCTTTGAAAGAACTCGGAGTTGAAATTCGCAGGACAAAGCCTTATCAGGCAAACCAGAAGCTTATAGAACGGGTCATCAGAGAGCTAAAAGACATAGCAAGAACTATCAAAGCAGGGAGTATAAACGACCTGATAAGTCTTGCGATAAACACATACAACCGCACTGCACACAACTTTGAACACTTCCAGAAGCCAGTTGCACCTGCAGAGGTTGAATTGCAAGGATTTAGTGAGGTAGACGAAGGCAGACTTCGCAAAGCCTTTGCAGAGAGGTTTGAGAGGACAATTCGCAATCACACCATCACAATAGACAACCTGAGATATGAGTTTTACTTACCGCAGGAAGAAAAAGAGCTTGGCAGAGATAAGAACGCTCCCAGAGTCATATGTCTGCGGGACATAGAGGACATAACAAAGCTTGAGGTGTATGCTTCCTCGGGAGAGTTTCTCGGCTATGCAAGACTTGTATCAACCGAACTGCCTTCACTTGACCCAGTGGAATACAAACAGCATAAGCAGAAAAGTAAGAGGGTGGAGAAGAGGGAGGAGAAGCTACGGGAGGAACTTCGTGAGTTACAGGAAGCCCGTATATCTGAGACGCAAGAGGAAGACATTCTTTGCTTGCTATCAAGCCCTGCTCCAGAGCCTGAGCCTCAAGGGGTTCAGGAAGAGGAGTGGGACATTCTAAAAATTTACGAAGGAGGGTAAAACATGGTGCATGCAGAACAGGTTTTAAGAGGAGTAGTTAACACGCTCAGGCAGATAAGAGAGCAAACAGGCTCACCCGTGCATGCCCTCGTATGGGGTGTATGGGGCAACGGCAAGACTTTTTCTGCAAAAGCTATTGCAAGAGAAAACAGAGATGTGTTTTACTACAAAGTGCCAGCCGAGGAAATTACAGCGAGCAAACTGGTAAAAGGCATAAGCCTTGCCTGCGGGGCTGGTATGAGGCAGACGAAGGAGGCTACTCTTGACCTGTTAAAGTTCACCATAGCCACACTACAAATCAAGCCAATCGTCGTTATAGATGAAGCACAGAGGGGTTTAAAAAGAGCATTGCTCCTGAACGAGCTAAAAGACCTTGCAGAAGACACAGACACACATCTTAGCTACATTTTCCTCGGAGACCAGAGCCTGCCAAAGGTTGTGCAGTCTACTCCTCATAGCATATACAGGAGAGTGGTTATCAGAAAGGAGCTTGAGCAGATAACAAAAGAGACAATAGAGCATGCACTGAGAGAGAAGAAAGTAAGCGGAGATGTGGAGGTTTTCTACAAACTCGCGAAGGACAGAGGCTGGACAACTCTGGATATCTATTTTATCGCAAGCATCCTTCAGAAGCTAAAGGCGGAAGCTACAGAGGAAAACATCATAAAAGCATCAAAAACCCTCGGGAGGTAGGCATGTATACGGACGGCATGGTCTGGGCTGAAATGCTGAAGTTAAAAGTCTTCAGACCTGAGGACGTTGTAAATTCTCTCAATCCGCCACCTGGCCCGATGAGAAAGTGGGTAAAGCAGAAAGTCCACTCTCTCATATCCGCACAGGTGAGAGATGGGCTTTTAAGGCGTATTGTAGAAAACCCGCCCGTTTTTGCTACACTGCATGCGGAAGAGGAAGATATACAGAGAATTATGAAATCCTGCCAGGTGTGTGGGAAGTTTTTCATCCCAAACCGTTCGGACAATCTGTATTGCTCCCCCACCTGCAGAATGCAGGTAAAGCAGGAAAGAACAAGGCGTATAAGAAAGGCCAGGGGCGTAGGAACAATAAAGAAAAAGTGGACGCAGGAGGAGATAAAAAGGCTTGAAGAACTGGTCCACCGCCCTGCAAAGCCAGGGGAGATAAGAATGGCGGCAGATGAACTTGGCAGAAGCATCGAGGCAGTAAGGAGCAAGCTTAAGGAACTAAAACGCTCAGAAGGAGGTGAAAAACATGCGCAAGTGTAAAACTCTACTGAGACAACTTGAGCAAGTTCTTGAAAGCAAAACAGGGCAAGAAGCTTACAAAAGGCTCACGAAGATAGTTGAGGAACTGAGGCAATATATCCAATTTCACGAGGAGAGGGCAGAACGGTATGGCAAAAGCATACAACATCTTATGGGGTGGTATATAAAGTTGTGGAACGGCACTCCTCCAGAAAGCTTTGGCTATAGCAAATGGCAGGATAGGGTAGGCAAAGCATTAAGGGAGTTGATACAGATATACGAACAAAACGGACTTGGGGTAGAGGACATAAAAAAGGATTACGAAGAGTTTAGAAGACTAAAAGAAGGCTATCTAAAAGGGGACGGCTCTATAACATGGTTCAGAACAGTCCTGCCAAGAATAAAACGGACACACCGAGAAAGTGGAAAGTGGGTATCCCCAGAAAACACTCGGGGGCTTGACTACTACATGGATGACATAGATGACATGCCCGACTGGGCAGAGGAGGGGTAAGGATGAGAGCTAATAGGCAGGAGATGATAGAGCTGGCTAAAAGAATTCACAGGACACTTGACAGTATAGAAGAAATGTTGAGAGAGGAGTTTGGGGATGACTATGCAATACTGAAAACGGTTGTTCTAAGACTTACAGCACTGAGGGGTAAAGCTGGGGCAGAGCGAGTTAGCACAAAACAATCTGCTCTGAAAACTGCGCAACAACTAAAAGAGGAGGTAAAGGAATGGTTAGGGCGGTAAAAAACAGAGAAGAGCTTGAAAAACTCTATAAAGGCAGGCCAGTGGTTTCAATAAGAGAAGAGGAGTATTTCTTCTGGATAGAGTTGAAAAACGGCAAAGGCACATATCTGGAAAAAGTGCTTAAAGTCCTCAGTCTTGAAACTATACAGAAAATCCTTCTTGGGCTTGGCTTTCCACCCAGAGTAGTAAAAAAACTGCAAGAGACAAAAAAGACAGACCTCACGGAGTTTTGCCTGAAAACCCTGCATGCGGGCGGGGTAATTCTTACTGGACCTGCAGGAACAGGCAAAACGCATGCGATTATTTATGCCATCGCACAGCTGCTAAGGAAATACAGGGTAAAAAACCCGCTCTACATCTCCTGTCCAGATATGCAGGACTTTAAAGCCCTGCGTGAGGCATACAGAGAGGCGGACATGATTATATTAGATGATGTTAGCAAATTTCTGAGAGATTTTCACCTTGACTTCGTGAGAGAGGTTATATATCACGCCTATAACGAAGAAAAAAGGCTTGCGATAATAAGCAACCTGGATATAAAAGACCTGTTTGGCTTGCTTGCAGAAGAGCCGATAATTTCCAGACTGAGAGAGGTGTGTGTGTTGAGGAGGGTGGAGGGCGCTGATTTACGCTTAAAACCAAAATCTCATAAAGGAACTGTGAAATCCTTGCATGATACTTAACAGGAAATCGCTAACTTTGAAAATAAGATGACAGAAGTTCTTTACAGTATACAAGAAGTTGCAGCCTTACTAAAGGTTTCACCACGCACGGTATACTCCTGGGTTGATGCCGGCTATCTAAACGCCATTAAGCTCCCATCCGGCACACTGAGAATAAAACAAAGCGACCTCGCAACTTTCATAAGAAACAATCTCACGCAAGACGAGACAATCCCGCAAAGGTTGAGAAGACCAAGCAGGTCTATGCTAAAACAGGCAGACCTGAATTCTGTAATAGTTTCCTCTTTAAAACATGAACTCAAAACCCTACAGGAAATAAACAACTTACAGCTTTTGAAATTTAAGCTCTCTCAGATAATTCACAGCCTTGAAATTCTTGCTTGAAAGCCTCTCGTAGCTTCTGCAATATTAAAGCCATGTCCTACGCAAAAGGAGCACGTATAGAAAGAGAAATAAAAGCTCTGTTTGAGCAGGCGGGCTTTCAGGTAGTAAGGTCCGCAGGTTCGCACACAGACACAGACTTATATATATATAATAAGGAAATAGGTATCTCTCTCGGGGTTCAGGTCAAGGCTCGCAAATCCCTGCAGGTCTACGCCTGGCTTTCTTCTGCAGACGCCCTTGTGCTAAAGGCAGACAGAAAAGAGCCTCTTATTGTCATGCCTCTGAAAACCTTTCTGGAGGTAGTCAAGTGGAGACAGCGGTAATAAACTCAGTAGTCAGACTAATATCTGAGGAAGCTCTGGCTCTGGTGGTTTTGCTTGCGCTAATCTTTCAGCTTTTCTACATGAACAAGGCGATAGAGCGGGTGGAAAAGGCGGTAAGCAGGCTAAAAGAGGATATAGAGGCTTTAGAGCGAAAAAAGGTAGACAAGGAGGTTCACCTTCAGGATGTGTCCGGGTGGAGGTGGGAAATACAGAGATTGGAAGAGCGGATGGAGAAATTCTTCGACAGACTCACCGAGCTTATACAACTTCTGAAGGAGAAATAAGATGAGAGGCAGAATAACTGCTCTAAGAGGAAGAATTTTACAGCTTCTAAAACAAAACATTGCAGGACTGGACAGGGATGGCATAGTGCATGTGTTTTATCAGTATTACAAAGTCTCTGAGATAGAGGAAGCCCTGCACTATCTGGAAGGCAAGGGCTATCTACAAGCAGAAGAGGTTAAGCTAAAGCCTTATATGAGCTACAAGGTTTACAGAATAACTCCAAGGGGTATCGACCTCCTTGACGGCATAGAGACAGATAAAGGTGTAGCTGTGCCACAGGAGGAGGAATGATGGCACGCAGAAGCAAGGCAGACCTGCTGGACATCATACAGTATATCATTCACCTTTACCACAAAGAAAAAAGAACTATCAGAGAAATAGAAGCAATTCTGAAGTCAGAGGGCTACAACATCTCTAAAAGCGCGATACATCGCACACTGAGAAGCTATGCGGACACAGCAAAAGAGCTTATGGAAATACAATCGGAAGTCAAAGCAGTGCTTGAGGCGGCAAAAGAAAACCCCGCAACCGATAGTCTTGAAGTCATAACCAACATCATTGCAGCCCGACTTCTACGGTTTGTCAAGGACATAGAAGCTCTTGAGTTTGATGACCCGACAGAGCTTATCGCATCACTATATAAACTTTCAGTCTCAGCAGAAAAACTGCAGAGGTATCGGGAAGAGAGACTGAAAAAAGCCATGCAGGAAGTAGAAAAGTCTGAAAAGCAAAACTGGAACAAGGAAGAAGTCCTGAAGCTTTTGAGAGAAGTCTATGAAGGCTGAAAGCATTCTGCTACCATATCAGAGGATTGCACTGCAGGGCATTGAAACAAGAAGGTTTTCTGTCCTCATGTGGGCTCGTCAGACAGGGAAGTCCTTTCTTGTGTCCTACTATGCGATAAAAAGAGCGGTGGAGTTTGTTAACCACAGAGTCGTGGTCATAAGCCCCTCCGAGAGACAGTCTAAAGAGCTTTTAGACAAAGTAAAAATGCATGTGCAAGCTCTCAAGCTTGCAAAAGTGGACTTCTTTGAAGATACGCAGACTTTTCAGCTCGAAGCTCGATTCCCAAACGGCTCGAAAGTGATTGCCCTCCCCTCTAAACCGGAAACTGTGAGGGGCTTCACTGGAGATGTTATCATGGACGAGACCGCCTTTTTTGAAAAAGGCTTTGAAGTATATCAGGCAGTCTTTCCCACCATAACGAGGAACCAACGCTATAAACTCATAGCCATATCCACACCCCGCACAAAGAAAGACCTCTTTTATCACCTGTGGCAGACCGCACAGGAAGACCCTGCATGGTTTAGCTACAGGCTTACAATCCATGACGCAGTTCAAAACGGGCTTGCTATAGACCCTGAGGAACTCAGGAGGGGCATAAAAAATGAACTCGCATGGAAGTCCGAATATCTTTGTGAGTTTATAGACGACGAAGATGTGCTTTTGCCTTATGAGGTTATTCAGTCCTGTGAGGAAGAAAACATAGAAGTTGACGACCTGAGACTTCTCAGAGGCGATGTTTTTGTGGGTGTAGACATTGGAAGGCGCAGAGACCTCACGGTGATAAGCATTCTTGAAAAGCTTGGCTCCGTTTTCTACTTGAGAAGGCTTGAGATTTTGCGTAATGTCTCATTTTCAGAGCAGTTCAAAGTCATAGACCACATAGCCAGTTTTGCCAGAAGGCTTGCTATAGATGAAACTGGTATAGGCATGCAGCTGGCAGAAGAACTTGCCCGTCGCTGGGGCGAGGCAAAGGTGCAGAGAGTCTACTTTACAGCGAGAGTAAAAGAGGAGCTGGCAGAAAGACTAAGACATGCCTTTATAGACAAAATCATAAGAATTCCTCCGGATAATGACCTGAGAGAAGACCTTCATTCAGTCAAAAGGCTTGTGTCAGACAGTGGCAATATAAGATATGAAGGCAATACGGAAGACGGACACGCAGACAGGTTCTGGGCTCTCGCTCTTGCTTTGCACGCAGGAAAAGAAGAAACAAAGGAAATAAGCCCTCTTGTCTTTTACAGCCCCGAGAAAACTGTAAAGAGGTGGTGGCATGTTGAAAGAGTTATTTGAAAAGCTTAAAGACGCACTCAAGAAAAAGGATGCAGGAAGGCTCAGTGTAGAGCCAGTCAGTGTGCTTTTGCCACAGACAAAAGACATACGCTCAAGACTTGTGGACCCACGGTTTCCACGGACTGCCCTGTATGAGATAGAAAGGGCGGTTTTCACTAATCCCGTATTGTCCCAGGTTCATAACCTCGTCATAAACCTTGCCAACACGGGACACACAGTGGAAACCGATAGAGAAGAGCTAAAGGAAGAGATAACGAGACTCGCAGAAACACTTAATATGGACGCTTTTATAAATACCCTTTTCAGTCAGATAATCCTCTACGGGTGCATATCCGCAGAAATCGTTGTCTCGGACAAAGTAGATGCTGTGCAAAAACTCGTCCGTGTCCATCCTTCTACAATTTACTTTGCCTACGACCAGGAGAAAGACCTGTGGAAACCCTACCAGATGGTGTCAGACAAGCTTGTTGAGCTAAACCCTCACACCTACATGTATATACCACTCCTCACGGTGGATGGCTCCCCCTACGGCATACCTCCCATGCTTGCAAGCCTGCCTCTTCTGGACACTACAGACGCTCTTATCACAGAACTCAAAAGCCTTGCCAACAAGCTTGGGCTGATAGGCTTTCTGGATATAACTTTCCCACAACTACAGAGAAGTCCATCGGAGACCGAGGCAGAGTATCAAGAAAGAGCTCGCAAATTCCTGCAGGATACTGCACAGGACATTGCAGAAAACATCTCAAAGGGTGTGCTTTTGCATTTTGAAGGCACACAGGTAGAGTTCAAAGAAGTGTCTGCCAGTGCAGGAGGGCTAAAAGAGGTTTTGCAGACCATAGAAAAGTGGCTCATAGAAGGAGCAAAAGGACAGCCTGCACTGCTTGGCTTTTCAGAAGGCTACACAGAAACATGGGCAACTGTAAGCCTGCACATTTTTGTATCTCAGCTTAAGAACTATCAGAGACTTGTAGAGCGTTTTCTTGAGTATGTTTACAAGCTACACCTCACACTTAGAGGCTATGATGTTAGTGATGTGAATGTGTCCTTTGCTGAGCCTCCTGACTTCAGAGCAAAGGAGGAGGAAGAGGTGATAAAACTCAGAGCAGAAAGCATTGCCACATTGCTGCAAGCAGGAGTCATCTCAGCTGAAGAAGCAAGAAAGCTTCTGGAAGAGGTGCTCTGATGGATGCTTACAGACCAGACCCTGATATAGAGAGAATTCTCAAGCTTGTCCTGCCGAGCCTTAATGCAGGCTTTAAGTCCGCTCTTGAGTATATGCTTGAGCGGAGCAAATACTTTGTAAGCTTTCAGGACTTTGCAAACATGCTACTTATAAAGCTCGAAGAGCAAATGAGGCTGCCAGAAGGCGTTAAGGCAAAGCTTTTGCAAGAACTTGAGGACATATACAGAAAAGAAGTTTCACGCATGCCCCTCAACATACTTGCACGCACACAGCCGGGCTTTTATGACTTTACAGAAAAAGACCACAGAGCCATAGAATACGCCCTGAGACTGCATGACTTTTATCTTGGCAAGTTCTTTCAAGGGGACAGAGAGTTAAGAAAAAGAGTTCTGGACTGGATGAGTGCCTACTACTTAGAGCAGGGCAACCCCATAGGCAGAGGTCAAAAGGGCGTGAAGGAGTTTCTCAGACAGTTCAGGAGCTACATACAACCTCAGACCGAATGGAAGGCAAGACAGATAATAGACACCTCAGTCAACTTCCTTAGAAACGCAGGCAGAATCTACACATTACAAAAGGCCCGAATCTCATACTACAGGTGGGATGCAGTAAACGACAGGCTCACATGCAGAATATGCCGGTCAATGGACGGTAGAGTTTTCAGGACCGAGGAGGCGGTAAGAGCGCTGGACATGCTTGTCTCCACTCAAGACCCAGAACTTATAAGAGACCTCAAGCCCTTCATAAACACAGTGCAGAAAGGAACAAGTGCAGGCATCCCAGGAAAGCTCCCACCCATCCACCCACACTGCAGGTGTGTGGTAGTCGCACAGACAGAAGAAGTAGAGGTAAAAATCCCTGCCAGTGTGGAGCCTATTGGCAAAGACAGTCCTGGACAGAGAGAGCTTCTTAAGGAGTATAGCTCGCTTACAAGAGCGGAGATAAACAACAGGATAAGGGCGCATTTGGGAAGTGAGTGGGCACGTCCACCTGCAGATGCCACAGATAAACAAATACTGAAATATCTTGGTGAGTTTGTCCAGAAGCACTATCATGACCATGCGCAGGAGGTAGGTGTAAGTTCTCTGGAAGAGTATAAAAACTTAGCCTACGACATCATAAAAAAGCCAGATAAGGTATTTGTGGAAAGAAGATTTGGTCAGGACTACTTTGTCTTTTACAGAGGCAATATTAAGGTGGTATGCTCTGACGCAAACCTTTCTATAAATTCAATGTATAAGGAAGAGGTGGACAGATGGATAGAGAGAGTGCAAAAGAACTTCCAGTCGGCCATAATCAGGCTCATTTAGAGCTTATAGGCTTTTATGAGTTTAGCCTCCGCTATCCTGAAACAATACCCTCAGCCTACTGTCATCACAACTACCATATAACCGCAGACACAAGGACAAGGATACACGAACTTGGGTTAGACCATATGGTAAAGGAGCTTGACATCAAGCTTTTGAAAGGACTGAAGAAATTTGGACCACCCGCCTACATGGAAAAGGACAAAAACAAGCCCCTTGAATACTGGTGGTGGCATCTGGATAAAATAGCCACAAAAGAATATCCTGCAGAGCTACTGCCAGAACACCTCAGAGAAATCTACGAGAGCCTTTGAAATCCTTGCTTGATAGCATGCTACTGAAAGCTTAGCATGTAGTGTATGCTTTTGACCCTGGCTTTCAAGCCTGAAAGCGTGGAAGAGACAGAGGGCTACATAGAGTTCACAGTGCGTGCTATTTCTGCTGACACACCTATACAGAGTGCAAAAGGTGAGTTTTATTTTCCCTCGGAACTTCTCATAAAAAAGCAGGCAGACCTGATTGGCAAGCCTCTGCTTTTAGACCACGAGTGGAAGGTGGACAAAATTGTTGGTGTTGTAGTTCATAGCTGGTTTGATGACAGTCAGAAGGCTTTGATGGCAAGGGTGAGGGTAACAAAAGAAGGCAATGAAAGGCTCGTCAGTCTTATAAAAATGTCTCCAAGCCCCATCAAGTCTGTGTCCATAGGTGCGGTGCTCACAAAAGAAAAAGACAAGGTGGTAGATATAGAGTTTAAAGAGCTTTCACTGGTCTTTGAAGGCGCAGACCCCAACGCAAGACTGCTTTCCAAGTATGAAGACATCACGCTTTCCACCGCTGAATGGTGGGATGACCCAGAGCTAAGAGACAAAGCTCCTCAGGACTACTTTTTAGACCCCTCTTCTCGCAGGTATCCATACAAAACATGGGAAGGGAAGATTTCCTGTGAGAGACTTAAGGCTGCTATGCAACTGTCAAGCCTTCATGGACACAGGCAGATTTACGACAGAGCAAAAAGGCTTTATGAAAAACACTGTCAAGGAGGTTAAATATGGAGAAGCTCACAAAAGAAGTTATACTGACGCTCAGCAAAGAAGAGCTTCAGGAGACTGTGGAGACTCTGCAGGCTAAACTGGAGCTTGCGGAGAAAGAAAAACAAGAGCTAAAAGAGCTTGCAGAGCTTGGCAAGAAGTATTACGAACATCTCAAAGCAGAAGCGGTCAGGCTTGTGCGTGCCGTAGATGGAGACAACGCACCCCTTCTCAAGCTCATAGACAGAGCGGATGCGGACACTCTCAAGGCTGTAGTTGATGATTATCAAGAAAGAGCAAAAGAAAAGTTCAGAAGCTCTTCAGTCCAGCAGTCTCAAGAGCCAGAAACGTTCTCAAAAGACTGGCTTGAGAAAGCTGACTATCAGGAGCTTTTAAAGCTCAGAACAAAACTCTATGAGGAGGTCCAAAAATGAGCACAGTAAGCAGGACTACACACCCCGAGCTTTTCCCTCTTTACTACGAGAGGAAGTTGCTTGAGTATGTAAAAGCCAACCTCGTTGCGCTAAAGTTCGGACAGAAAAGAAGCCTGCCTGCTAACTCGGGCAGAACCATAGAGTTCTACAGGGCAAACCCCAAGCCTGTTATCACCACTCCCATAACCGACCAGCCCACACCTCAGGCAACCGCCCTTCCTAACCTCACTCCTATACAGGTCACCGTGCAGGAATACGGAGACAGCATAGACCTGTATGAGTTTGCAGACCTCACTTCTTTTGTTCCCCTTGTGGACTATGCCACTGACATCCTTGCAGACCAGGCGCAGAGAAGCCTTGACACCATAGCCATGAACGAGCTTGTGTCAGGAACAAATGTTTTATACGCAGGAGGAGTAAACGCAAGGTCTGAGCTTACAGGCATACAAAAACTCTCCAAGACAGAAATAAGAAAAGCGGTAAACCTACTGCAGAGAGAAAACATCCCACCATTTGAAGACGGCTACTATGTATGCCTCATACATCCAGACAAAATCCTTGACCTCTTTACAGACAGTGAACTACTACAACTCGCCAGCGCCAACATGTCCGCCTTTGAAAAAGGCTTTGTAGGACAGTTTGCAGGTGTAAAGTTTTATGTGTCCACTACACTGCCAACTGTTTCAAACGGAGGAACGCCACCTGCAACGGTCTACCAGACCCTTGTCCTCGGCAAAGATGCCTATGGCATAGTTGACCTGGATGGCACGTCTCTGAGGATGGTGCAGACTAACGTGGACAGGCTTGGAAGAGTGAAGACGCTGGGCTGGAAGGCATACTTTGCGATAAAGCGTCTGTATGAGCCTGCGATAGTAAGGGTTGAGAGCAACTGATGAAAGTCAGAGTTTTCAGACCACAAGAGGTGCGGATAAACGGCAGGCTCTACAGAGTGCAGGAAGGAGTGCAGGAGCTTGAAGAGCATGTAGCAGAGCTTTTGATGAACCTATCCCTCGCAGAAAGACTTGAGGAGAAGACGGATGATAAGCGTGCAAGAGGTAAGAGAGTTTCTCAAGCAAGCTGACATATCCGAAGAGCTCATCCAGAAAGCAATAAACAGAGCCTACGGCAGATTTGTAAAACTGACAAACAGTGCCCCAGACCCACAGAAAGAAGAACACAGACAAGCTCTCATATACCTCGCAGTGCTTGAGCTTGCCCCACACATAAACCTCTACTATAGAGGGCAAGGAAACACTGAGATAGTCAGAACTAAGGAGCTCGCAGGAGAAGTAGAAAGGCTTTTGAACATAACCCCGAAGGGGGCAATGGTATGGAAGGAGATATAAGAAGACTTGAAAGCTACATGCAAGAACTGCCACAGAGGATAAGACAATCGGTAAGACTCGCCCTTGAGAGAGCAGGAGCAGAGGGAGTTAGCAAGCTTTCAGAACTTTTCAAAACAGAAGGTAAGTCTCTTAGCGTAGAATGGCCTCCTCTCAAAGAAAAATACCTGCGCTGGAAGCTCAAGAAAGGCTTTTCAGAGAAAGTCCTGCACAGGACAACCACGCTCAGACAGAGCTTTAACTCGAAAGTGAATGACTACTCTGCAACAATAGGCACTCCAGTCAAGTATGCCATATACCACGAGTATGGCACAAAGAAAATGCCCGCAAGACCCTTTATGAAGCCTGTGGCAGAGTATCTGTCTGGTAAAGCCCTATCGAGGATTTTCAGAAGTGCCTTTGAGGAGGCTCTCTGATGTGGCAGAAGATTGAAAACGGCATTGTGCAGGCTATAAAGAACCTCGGCTTTGAAAATGTTCAGCTATGGTCTGGCAAGCCTGAAGACCTGCTTAAAAGACCTGCCACATATCCAGCCCTGAGAGTTGTAATAGAAAAACATGAGCTTACCCCTCTTGACCTTTTCAACGCTGGCTTTGAAAGCGTCTTTGACCTTTCTGTGCTTGTCTTTTTCAGAAGCCTCAGAGATGACGGCACGGGAGCATACGCAATAATAGACAGGCTATACAGGCTGAATAACACAGTAATAGAAGGCTATAAGCTTATGCCTGCAGGGGCCAAGCTTTTGCTTACGGACACCTCTGAGTTTGTCTTTCAAGTTTCCTTCAGAGCAGAAGGCAGAGAAGTGCTCTATAGCGAAGAGGAAGTGCTTACAAGAAGAATAGACTTTGAGGAGGTATAGAGATGAAAAAAAGCTACAGAGTCTTGAAAGCGGACTTCCCTTTGCCTGTGCAGGATATTCTGCTCAGCACAGGCATGCTTGTAGAGCTTGAAGAGACAGAGCAGGTGAAATCTTTGCTTGAAATGGGAGTGCTAAAGGAAGAAAATACAAAGAGGTCAAAGAAGGAGGCGTCAAATGGCTGATTTTCTGCATGGTGTTGAGACAATCCTGCTCACAAAAGGACCAGTTCCTGTAAGAGAGGTAAAGTCCGCAGTAGTCTTTCTGGTTGGCACTGCACCCGTGCATACCACAGTGCCACAGGGCATGTCAGAAGAGGACTGGTATGAGCAAGTTGTAAACAGTCCCCTTCTTATCCTTTCAAGAGAAGACGGAGCAAAATACTTTGGACAGCCTACGCCCGGATACACCATACCATATGCCCTTGATGCCATCTTTGACCACGGAGGCACAGTAATCATAGCGGTAAATGTCTTTGACCCGAGAGTGCACAAGAATGCCAGCGGTCAGCCAGACCCTTCTGCAGTCCAGCCTTCTGATGTAATAGGCTCTGTAAGCTCAACAGGCAGGAGGACAGGACTTCAACTTGTGGATACTCTCTTTTCTCAGTTCGGCTTTACCGCAAAACTTATAATTGCACCGGGCTTTTCCACAATACCAGCAGTTGCCACGGAGATGATAGCAAAAGCAAACCTGAAATCAGTCAGAGCTATGGCACTGATAGATGCACCAGTAGGCTACACAGTCCAGCAGGCAATAAACGCAAGAGGAGCAGGAGGGATACTTAACTATTCGGATTATAGAGCGGTAATATGCTACCCGCACGTGAAAGTGTGGGATACAACTAAAAACACAGAAAGGCTTGAGCCGCTATCCGCAAGGCTTGCAGGAGTTATCGCAAGAACAGACCATGAGAAAGGCTACTGGTGGTCGCCTTCCAACCAGGAACTGCAGGGAATAATAGGGATAGAAAGACAAATAACCGCCTCTGTCAACGACCCAAACACAGAAGCCAACCAGCTAAACGCAGCTGGCATAGTCACCGTCTTTAACAACTTCGGCACAGGCTACCGTGTATGGGGCAACAGGTCTTCCGCCTTTCCATCAAAGACAGACCCACTGAACTTTATAAACATTCAGAGAACTGCAGACATAATCGCAGAAAGCCTCGAATACTATGCCCTGCAATGGCTTGATAAACCAGTGCAGGTGGCAATAGATGGTGTCCTTTCTGGAGTTAACGCTTTCATCAGAACCCTTGTAGGCAGAGGAGCACTGGTGGATGGATACTGCTACTTCCCAAAGGACAAAAACCCACCCAGTGAACTTGCCAGCGGACACCTCACCTTTGCCTACCATATAATGCCACCACCACCAGCAGAAAGGATAACCTTCCTCGAGGTTATAGACATAGACCTTCTCAAGAAAGTAGTCGGAGGTTAAAACATGGTTGAGTTAAAGGCAAGGCTTTACGACATAGGAGAGGAGCTTGAAGCTCTCAGAAGGGAAAGAGAGGAGCTCATAAAGAGCATAAAAGAGAAGGCTTATGTCCTTGACCCACAAAGCTTCCTGCCCACCCTGACCGCAAAGACCGCAGAACTTCAGGAGCTTAACTCAAGGCTTCTCCAGAACCTTTATAGAAGCTCAGAGCTATTGAAAGAACAATCAGAACTAAAAGCAAAACTGGGGGTGCTCTCATGATCAGCATCAACAGAGTCACAAACGCAAGGGTATGGATAGACGGCACAGACTTCATAGCCCGTGCAGAGGAGGTAGACCTTCCAAAGGTAAAGTATAAAACCACAGAGCTGAAGGCTCTTGGGCTTGTGGGAGAAACAGAGCTACATACCATAGTGGACAAGATGGAGGCACGCATAAAGTTTAACAGCGTATACCCTGACTTCATAGCTTACGCATCAGACCCCACAAAAGTGCACACGGTGATAGTAAGAGCGACTGTGCAGGTTTACGACCAGCACGGCGTGACCGTCAAACCACTCAGAGCAGAGATAAAAGGCTACTTCAAAGAGTTTGACACAGGCAAGTTAAAAAAAGGCGACAATGCAGAGGCGGAGGCAAGTATGGCAGTCATCTACTACAAGCTTGAGGTAGATGACAAAGAGATCTACGAGATAGATGTGTTTAACAACATCCTCAAAGTCAACGGCGAGGACAAGCTATCTGAATACAGACAGGCTCTTGGAGGTTAAGCATGGAGATAAAGCTTTCTGACGGGAGAACCGCAAGGATAAAAGAAGGGAAAGGTAAAGACCTTTTCTGGGCTATGGAGCATGCCAATAGCCAGAACGAGATAATAAAACTGCTAACTGTAAGGCTTGTGGAGATAGATGGCAAACCCATGAGCGAGGATGAGCTTGAAAACATGCCCATAGCAGACGCCCTTACACTGCTCAACGAGGTGGGAAAACTGGTAAGCCCTTTCCAAGCCCAAAAGCCATCCTCAGCATGATGAAACACGGCTTTAGCTATGAGGAGCTTTGTAGGATGCGGATATCTCAGCTCTCCTTCTGGCTACGTAGTCTTGAACAATTTTACGAAGAGCTCTCTGCTGACGACGATGATTGACAAAGCGCAGAATTCCCCACACAGCAAGGTAAACCAGAAAGGCAAAGAGCAGAACATAGAAAAGAGGTGCAAGCAGGACATAGAGGGCAAAAAAGGCGGGGAAGAGAAAATAAAGAAGTGCTACCAGTCCAAGCCAGACCATACATATAACATATTCCACTGAGGCAGGAAATGGAAAGCTTTGCCATTGCTATAAGCCTGCAACTTGTGGACAACGCTACCAGAGGACTTTTCCAGGCGACGCAGGCGGTCAGAGAACTGGCAAAAAACGTAGAGCAGACAAAAGGCAAATTCAGAGAACTGCAGGAAAGCATACATAACTTCAGCGAGAAACTTGAGGACATCTCTCTCAAGTCTGCGCAGGCAGTAGCCATGCCTCTGGCAACTCTTACGAAGGCTATGAACTCCTTTGAGGAGCTTGAAGATGCACGGGTGCGTATGGAAGTTGCTTTTATGACAAAAACGGGACTGCCTGAAGAGTTAGAAAAAATAACAAAGCAGGTGGAAAAACTCGGAGCTGAACTGCCGGGTGCCACAAAGGATTTTTATGAAATGTCTACCGCGCTTAAATCTGGAGGGCTTTCCGCAAAAGACATCGCAGGAGGGATACTGGAAGGCACTGCAAAGGCATGGGTGCTTTTCAAGGACGAAGCAGACCCCAGAAAGATGGCAGACATGGCAACAAAGTTTGCAAACGCTTTCAAAATAGACCCAAAGCAGTTTACTCAATTCATAGACCAACTACAGAGACTAAAATTTGCATCAGGGATGGAGCTTTCTGATATAGCCTACTCAACAAAATACTTCTCGAACTACCTGCAACAACTTGGAATAACAGGCATGAAAGCGGTAGATCTCATGTTTCCCCTGCTCGGCACGCTTAGGCAGGTAGGACTGGAGGGTGAGACCGCAGGAACTGCCATAGCAGGCATGTTTAAAGGAATAATGAGCTTTGACGAAAATGTGCAAAAACTGAAGGGTGTGCAGATTTCCCTTCGGGCAAAAGACTTCATGACAGAAGAGGGCTTTAAGCTTGAAGAGTTTCTTATTGCCTTAAGACAAGAGCTTGAGAAAGTGCAAGACCCACTCAAGAGGATGCAAGTGATGAAACAACTCTTTGACGACGAAGGTATGCGTGCAGTGTCCGCCTTGCTTGCAAAGAACAAAGAAGAAGCTCTGGCTTACCTCGAAGCCCTAAAAAACACTATGGACCCTGAAGAATATCAAAAACTTAGAAAGCAGATAGAAGAAGGAGGCTTTACAGGAATTGAGGGCATGCGCAAGGCAATGGACGAACAGGCAAGCCTTCAGGACAGAATAAACAAAACCATGAACACGTGGAAAAACGTCAAAGAGTCCTTCTTTGGCACCCTTGAGAGCCTTATGGGAGTGGCAGGCTCTCTCTTTGCAGAGCCTCTCAAAAATATATTTGACACCATCAACAACAACGTGCTTGGGCCAATAATAGAATGGATACAGAAAAACCAGAGCCTTGCAAAAGCCATAGCCTACCCCATAGCAGGGCTTGCGGTGTTCGGAGCTGTAATAGGGACAGTCTCTTTAGTGCTTGCCTCTTTTCTCAAGCTCATAAGCTTTTCCATGGGCATCCTGTCTGTTGTAGGAACTGTGATTAAAGCACTTGCAATAGCCTTCAACGTGCTGAAAGGAGCAATCCTCTTTGCAAGAGTTGCTATGCTATCTCTCGTAGCCTTTAACCCAGTTGGACTTGCAATAATAGCCATAGTCTCTGCCCTTGCCGGCATCGCATGGCTTCTGTGGAAAAACTGGGACAGAGTGACAAGACTTTTGACATCAGCATGGAACTGGCTTAAACAAAACTGGCAGAGACTCGCAAGCTTTTTAATGTCTGTAAACCCCTTCTATCAGATAATCGTAGCGGTTAACAATCTTGTGAAAAAGCTCTTTGGGGTTAACCTCTTTGATGCAGGTGCAAGGCTTGTCAGCACACTATGGCAGGGCATAAAATCACTATCAAACAAGCCAGTGGAAGCCTTCAGAGAAATCGTGCAGAAGATAAGAAACATGCTACCATTCAGCCCGGCAAAGGAAGGACCACTCAGAGACATTCACAGGATAAGGCTTGTGGAGACCATAGCAGAGAGTATAAAACCCACGCCACTTGTGAATGCTATGAGACACACACTTCAGAGCGCCACAGGCATATCAGGAAAGCCCGCTATGGCATCCTCAGGAAACTTCCACATAAACATCACCATAAACGCACATAGCAAAGACGTTGCCATTGAGCTGGAAAAACAGATAAGAGAAGTCCTCAGACGCATAGAAAACGAACACTTCAGGAGGAGATACTAATGCAATACGGCTCACTTGGAGATGTGATTTTTGAAGTGCATCAATACTACGCACACACAGAAGACAATAGTTACATCTATGCACGACCCCAGACCATACAACCACCGTCCACAACGCAATGGTTTGGTAAAGAGCTCAGAAAAATAAACCTCAAGCTCAAGCTCCACTGGATGTTGGGAGACCCTCAGTCTGCATACCAGAAGCTCAAAGAACTTGCAGAAAAAGGCGAGCCCCAGAAACTCATAATAGCCCAGCAAGTGCTCGGAGAATTTGTTATAGACCGTATAAGCGCAGAATACACGCAGACCAACGTGCATGGACAACCTGTAGCTATAGAACTTACCCTGGAGCTTACCGAATTTACAAAGAAAGAGCTACAAAAAACACAGAACGCAAGAAGACAACAAGCCAGACAAAAGAAAACCAATAGCCAGACACAGACCAGACAACAACCTAAAGCCCTAATCACCAGAGAAGGAGCCACAAAATGAGATACATCACAAAAGATGGAGACAGATGGGATTTGATAGCATACAGGCTCTATGGAGACCCATATGTCTATGATGCTCTCCTGCTATACAACCCACAATACAGCCACATGCCAGTGCTTCCAGCGGGCATAGAGTTAACAGTGCCAGAGCTTGAATATGAAGAAGATATTACCGAGGTAGCACCGCCATGGCAGACAGATTAGTGCCACAGCCATATCTGTATGTGGAGTTAAATAACACAGATATCACCACACATATAACACCCTTTCTCATTTCTTTCAGATATATTGACAACGACGGACTACAAAAGCAAGAGAGCGATGACATAGAGATAGAACTGCATGACCCAGAAGGCTTTTTCAGAGAAAATCCACCAGCAAGAGGCTCAGCCCTGAAAGTCAAATTCGGCTACACAGATAGGATCAGAAACGCAGGCGTGTTTTTCATAGACAGCTACACCTACTCAGTCAGCAGAGATGGAGACACATTTACCATCAAAGCCCTTGCAAAAGATGTAAAATCAAGTTATCGCACCATAAAGACAACCGCCTTTGAGAACAAAACCCTAAAACAAATAGCAGAAGAGATAGCCCAGAGACACGGCTACAGTCTACACTTCAAGGGCGAGGACATTCAATTCACCAGGCTTACTCAGAACCAAAAAAGAGACCTTGAGTTTCTCGCAGAACTCTGCAGGCTCTACGGTAAAACATGTAAAGTATCAAACAAAAGGCTTGTGATAATAGATCCTGAAGAGCCGGTAGGCATCTACAAACTCACCAGAGACAACATCATCTCTGCCAGCTTTGAAGTCTCAAGCCTGTATGAACAAACCTCTGAAGTAATCTATCTTGACCCGAATAAGAAAGAGACAACACAGGACAAAAAACAGAGTAAAGTCAAAAGTGGAGACACACAGAAGATAAACCGGAGAGTAGAGAACCAGAGACAGGCAGAGACCATAGCCAAAAAGCAAGCAACACTCAATGACATGAAAGAACTACAGGCAAGGGTAGAGTGCGTAGGCATTCCAGAACTTCACGCAGGAGAATGGGTGGAAATATCTGGCTTTGGTAGATTTGACAGACAGTATTACATCCAATGTGCCACACACACGATTACCAGAGATGGCTATATTACAGAATTAGAGCTATTACTTGCACCTGGAGAGAAAAAATGATAAGAGTTGGCAAGGTAGTGGAAGTTGACGACAAAAACGCAAAAGTCAGAGTGCAGATAGAAGACGCAGATGCAGTCATAACCTACTGGCTCCCAGTAGTCCATCAAAAGACACAACACGACAAACACTACTGGCTACCAGATATAGGCGAGCTTGTTGTCTGTGGCTTTTATGAAGACGACTGGGATACGGGCTTTGTGCTTGGAAGCATCTACAACGACAAAGATAAACCACCTTCACAAACAAGAGACAAGTTTGTAATAGAGTTTAAAGACGGCACAAGGATAGAGTATGACAGAACTTCACACAACCTCAAGATACACGTCACCGGCAAGGTAGAGATAAAAGCTACAGAAGTTGTTGTCACAGGAGAAACCGTAACAGTAGTCGCAGGAGAGACTACAAAAATAGCTGGCAGTGAAATTACAATAGGAGGTTAAGAGATGCTTAAAATAAACGTAGACGCAGAAACAAAAAATATAAAGCCCTCGGGAAACAGTAAACTTGGAGAGGATGGCAGAAGGTGGGATACGGTCTTCTGTCATCATATAGACTGCAACGCATTGTCAATCATGTCAACAATACTTCCAATACCGCAAGCAACGCTTGGTTTAGAAAATAACAGATGGGAGGCGCTTTACACAAAGGTGGTGTCTGCTGAAAATGTGCAAGCGGATAGCCTGCAGAGTCGGGAGGTTTCCACAGAAAACATATCAGGTCAGCAGATACAAACTCAAACGATTATATGTGAAAGTATGCAGACAGACACAGCATCGATAGATAACATTAGCTCACAGACAGCATCGATAGATAACATTAGCTCACAGAACGTATCTTCAAGCAATATTACCGCACAGACACTTTCTGTAAACAATATTACCGCACAGACACTTTCTGTAAACAATCTTAATGCAAGTAGCTCACTGTCTTCATCCAACATCAATACCACGAACATAAATGTGTCGTATGAAGCTCATATATATAGCTGTATAGTGCACTACTATTTCAGATCACCTCATATCGTGTTTCCAAACGGCTGGAGTATAGCCCCCTCTGGCAACGGTCTGGCTTTCTATGACTCAAGTGGTTATGCTGTTCTTATAGTAAGAAATGACGGCATATGGTTCAACGGTCAGAAAATAAAATAGCAGATGGGGTCGGATTTTTGACCACAGAGCCTCACGAGAGGGTGGGAGGGAGAATATGCATTTTTGCAATGATTGTAATTTTGCATAATCTTTGAGAATGCGAGAGGGGGGGTTGGTGGGGGGAGGGAAAATACAAATTTGTCGCATTGTGCGACTTTTTTGTATTCTTTGAGATTGTTAATATAATCTGCCAGAGACAGCCTCACTTTCTAAAATCCTTGAGAGACAAAGCTTTTGTGAAATTGTTAATATAATCTGCCAGACCTAAAAAAGTCATAGAAAGCAGAAAAGTAAGGAATAGCAAGGCTTTCAGAAAATGCGGGAGTGTTGCAGAATTTCTGAAAAACTCCACTTCTAAAAACAACGGAAAAACCTATACTTAGAAATATACTTGCAACACCCCCACACACTCTCAAAATTTTTCAAAAATTCTGCAACAGCCTCAGCAGATTATATTAACATTGCTTTCAAGTGCTTGATAATTAAGGCTTTCCCGCTATGTCCCATTATGTCCCGCTATGTCCCGCAAACAAGAGGGTTGTTGCAGAATTTCTGCAAAATTACAGTGCACCTTACGAACATTTCACAGAAAGGCAGGCAAGGGAGGCAATAGAGCATGCCAGTAAGATCCTTGAGTTCGTCCGTCATCAGATGGGTCTCTAAAGAAGAGGTTGAGAAGGCTCTCAGAGAATGGGCTCATAAGGTGAGGTCAGAGCACCCAGAGGTGCTCAGGGTGGGATACTTTGGTTCTTATGCGAGGGGAAACTGGGGAGTAGGAAGCGATGTGGACCTTCTGCTTGTGGTCTCTGAAAGCAAAGAGCCCTTCATCAGAAGACCTCTCGCCTTTGATACCACAGAGCTTCCAGTTCCGGCTGACCTGCTGGTTTACACAGAAGGAGAGCTGGACAAACTGAAAGACACAAGGTTTTACAGAGAAGTTCTTCAGAAGGAGGTGGTGTGGCTCTTTTAGAGCCTCTGTAGAAGGTAGGCCCACAGGGGCACGCCCAAAAAGCTAACTATAATTCCCAGTCCTGCGCTGGCAAAGGCGAGGTTGTGGTTAAGACCGTATTTCAGGACCAGCACGCTGGCGGTTATCATGGTGGGCATGGCGGACTCAAGCACTGAGACCCTGTAGGCGGTCTCGCTCAGTGGAAAAAACTTCAGCACAAGAAGGGCAAAGAGGGGAGAAAGGAGCATTTTAGTGCCCATGGCAATCCCAAGAAGTTTCAGGTCTCTGCCCATGCGTGAAAACTCAAGAGATAGGCCTAGGGAAAAGAGGACAACAGGAAGCAAAGATGCCACAGAAAAGTCCACAAACTTCCACAGGGACGCAGGCAAATCATAGCCTCTCAGGGCAAAGCCAGAAATAAGCCCCAGAAAGGGCGGGAAAAGGACTATAGACTTTATGTCAACCTTTCCGCTCACTATGAGAAAGCCCACAGAGGATACAGCCAGAAAAGAACCCACGCTGTCGTATATGACCGCATACTTGAGACCTTCCTCTCCAAAGTATGAAAAGCTGTAGGGATATCCCAGAAAGGCTGTGTTCCCAAAGGCGGAGACCATCATAAGAGTTCTCAGGTTGACTCCATCAAGCCTCATCAATCTGCCAAGCGCGTAAGAAGAAAGAAGGCAAAAGGCTATCACAAGCCATGCACCAGCTCCCACAAGGAACACCTCTCTGGAGAGCCCCAGGCTGTGGGCGGTCTTGAAGCTAAGAAGTGGAAGGGCAAAGTAAAGCACGTAGTTGACCAGAACCCTTGAGTGCTCCTCTGAAAAAAGCCCAAGCCTTTTGAGCGTGTAGGCAAGGCTCACAGTCAAAAAGACCTCAAGCATAGAAAAAGCTCTCTATCTGCCTCCTTATTATGCGGTAGGGTCCGAGGTGAAGCCTGAGAAACTTCTCAAGTCTTCCTATGGGCAGGAGGTTCTGGGGTGACCTTCTGTCCTGAAAGGACTGACTGGCAAAGAGGGGAAGAACCCCTGCCGAGAGGTCTGCAAGTCTTTTCACCTCGTCAAAGTCTCTTCTAAAGACTTCTACTCTGGCAAGTCCATGTATTCCCTCGTGCTCACTGAGCTTTACATACCATGTGTATTTATCCACCTTTTCTTTCTCTTCCTGCTTCTGCTGGTAATGAGTCTTTATTATGGGGCTCCTCTGCCCTGGGCGGAGGGAGTAAAGAAGAGGTAGGTAGGAGCTTTCCATGTAAAGTCTCTTCATGC
This sequence comes from Aquificaceae bacterium, assembly GCA_037481935.1. Classification (NCBI taxonomy): domain Bacteria; kingdom Pseudomonadati; phylum Aquificota; class Aquificia; order Aquificales; family Aquificaceae; species Aquificaceae bacterium. The sequence continues at coordinate 40,154 of JBBFKQ010000007.1, forward strand.
CCTTTACAAAACCAAGAAAGGGAGTGTTCTTCAACCTGTAGCTAAGCGTGCCATCACACACCACAAGGCTGTCCTGAACCCTTTTGTAAACATGAAGAGCCAGTTTTGCCTCAAGCTCTTCCTTCATGTATCTGTTTACTTCCACAGATATCTCACCTTCAACAGGGTATGGTCTGAAGCCGAGCACTTCTTGCAGGAGGGCACCCTTTTTGTGGACCAGTAGCCTCTCTATTTTGCTAAGTAAAAGGGCTTCTCTCAGCAGGTTCATTCTTCCGTATTCTATCCTCAAGGCACCTGCACCCAGTGATAGAAAGGCACCTTCGAAGCTCTCTCCCGTTTCTTCGTCTCTTATGTAGGCAAGGCACTCTGTGCGTCTCACACCATCTATAAACACAAGGCTGAAGCTCTCAGGCAAATAGCCCTCATATACCTTTGGCTCCTCTGCAAAGTCGGCAAACTGTTCTGACTCCTCCATCTCAACTGGTTCCACCTCCTGCGGTTGCTGGGGGCTCAGGGATACTCTGTATTTTCCCAGAACTTTCATATTCCATATCCTCCAGATTTTTGCCTATCAGGTATTTTAGCTCATTGAGGTTCTCACCGGTCACAGCAGATATGGCTATGAAGGGATAGCCCTTTTTTTCAAATTCCCTTCTGAGAATATCAAGGTAAGACCGGTCCGAAAGACCATCTACTTTGGTTCCCACCACCAGCTGCGGCTTTTTCATGAGCTCAGGGCTGTAATTCTCCATCTCTTTGCAGACGGCTTCAAAAGCCCTTATGGGGTCTTCGGTCCTTCCATCCGATATGTCCACAAGGTGAAGCAGTAGCCTCGTCCTTTCTATGTGTCTGAGAAACTCATGACCCAGCCCCCTGCCCTGACTTGCACCCTCTATCAGACCGGGAATGTCTGCCAGCACCACATGCCTTTCCTCGTCCAGATCCATCACACCGAGCACCGGAGACAGGGTAGTGAAGGGATAGTCTGCTATCTTCGGTCTTGCCCTTGTGAGCTTTGAGATGAGGGTGGATTTGCCTGCATTGGGAAGGCCCACCAGACCTACATCCGCTATGAGCTTTAGCTCAAGGACAAGCCATCTTTCTTCTCCCCTTCCCCCCTTCTCTGCATACCTTGGCGTCTGGTTTGTGGGAGTGGCAAAGTGGGCATTGCCCCTTCCACCCCTTCCACCTTTTGCCACCACGCACCTCTGCCCGTCCATGAGGAGGTCGCAGAGCACCTGCCCCGTCTCCGCATCCATCACCACGGTGCCTACGGGCACCTCTATTATCAGGTCTTCTCCGTCCCTTCCCTTCTGATTTTTACCCCTGCCGTGCTCCCCTCGCTGGGCCTTAAAGTGTGCCTGAAACTTAAAGTCATACAGAGTGTGCTTTCTGGAAGTGGCAAGCAGAACCACATCTCCACCCTTCCCGCCATCGCCACCCGCCGGTCCTCCAAAGGGTCTGTATTTTTCCCTCAGAAAGGCGACCGCTCCATTGCCACCATCTCCTGCCTTAACGTGAATTTTCACCCTGTCAACGAACATAGGGAAAAAGTATAATTCCCCTGTGTTTGAACTCAACGGTTTTAGAGTTGGCTTTTTCTGCTCCACCGCAGATGGAAAGATAACCACCAACAGAAAGTTCAGGCTTGCAAACCTGAGCTACGAGAGGGTAATGGATGCTGTGGAGAAAAACCTTGAAGACTTCAAAAGGCTTCTTGACCTCTCCCTGTCTCTCGGCTGTGGTATATTCAGGCTTGGCTCGGATATAGTGCCCTTTGCCTCCCACCCCTTCTTCAAAAGGGAGTGGCTAAAGCCCATAGGGGAAAGGCTGGAGGAGTTCTCAGAGGTTTTAGAGGAATACCCAATAAGAATAACCATGCACCCGGGGCAGTTTGTGGTGCTGAGCTCTCCAAGAAAAGAGGTGGTGGATGCATCACTGAGGGAGCTGGAGTATCACTTTTGGCTTCTTGATAGGCTGGGGGTTGGAGAGGAGGGTGTGGTGGTAGCTCATGTGGGTGGAGTATACGGCAGTAAGGAGGAAAGTCTGCACAGGTTTAGAAGGCTTTTGAGGGAAAACCCCTGGCTCCACAGGAGGCTCGCCGTTGAAAACGACGAGAGGCACTACACGGTGAGAGACCTTCTGGATGCAGAGCTTGGACTGCCCATAGTCTTTGACTACTATCATCACACCCTCAACCCCTCAGAGTTTGACCCTCAGGAGGTGCTCAGTAGCTGGAGGGGGCGAGTGCCTGAGTTTCACCTCTCTTCCAGACCTGAGGGGAAACACCGCTTTGGCGAGCACGGCGACTGGGTCAGGCTTGAGGACTTTCTCAGCCTTGTGCACATGTTTGGTGGCAACAGGATTGACCTTGTGCTGGAGGCAAAGCAGAAGGAGAGGGCAGTGGAAAAGCTCCTGAGAGAGCTATATATTTACTCTGATGCTGAGCCTTGAAGAGCTCCAGAAAGCTCCCGAAAAGCCTGGTGTATACATCTTTAAGAAGGGAAAAAAGCCCATATACATAGGAAAGGCAAAAAGCCTGAGAGACAGACTTGTCCAGCACTACAGACTGGCGGAGAAGGACAGCAAAGAAAGAGCCATAATAGAGAACTCTACCAGTGTGGAGTGGGTAATAACCAGAAACACCTTTGAAGCCCTCACCCTTGAGGTAGACCTCATACAGCTCCACAAACCCCGATACAACGTGCTACACAAGTATGGAGGCGGATACCCTCTACTTCTCATAACGGAGGATGCCTACCCCACCGTAAGGGTAGTCAGAGGCACAGAACACGCAGGACAGCTCTTTGGACCTTTCTTTAGCGCATCAAAGGCAAAGAGGGTGAAGAGACTTATCCACAGGGTTTTTAAGCTCCGCACCTGCGACCCCATGCCCATAAGAAAAGAGCCCTGCATGGACTATCACCTTGGACTCTGCTCAGCACCCTGCTGTGGTCTTATAGACAGGGACGCTTACAGGCTTTCTGTAAGGTCTGCTGTAGCTCTCCTTTCGGGGGAGGTGAGCGGAGTTCTGGAAGAGCTCTACTGGAGAATAGAGAAGGAAATGCATTCGCTCAACTTTGAAAGGTGTGCCATGTTGAGAGACCAGATACAGGCTCTTGAAAACCTTTCAAAGGGTCAGAAGGTTTCTGGTCTGGCTTATGGCAGTGCAGACATACTATACACCATAGGCAGGGTTCTTGGCATATTCCTCATAAGGTCAGGCAGGCTTGTAGACAAGCAGGTCATAACTCTGGAGAAGGAAGAGGAGCTTGAGGAATTTATCCTTGGTTTTTACTACTCAAGCCCTCTGCCTCAGAGCCTTGTGGTAAACTTTGAGCTCTCTGAGGAAGCCCTCTGGTGGCTATCGCAGAGGGGGAATTTTGAGCTGAAGAGAGATATAGACCAAGAGCTTGAGGAGCTTATTGAGGAAAACCTTGGAGAACACCTTGACCCGGCGGTTCTCAGAGATGAGTTTCACAGAATTCTCAGCATTCCACTGCCCGAGAGGATTGAAGGCTTTGACATATCTCACTTTTACGGAGAATACACTGTGGGCTCCTGCGTGGTGTGGGAGATGGGGGCGATGAACAAAAAGGGCTACAGAAGATACAGGGTCAAGAACTTTGAGGGCATCGACGACTACAGGGCAATGGAGGAGGTGCTCACAAGAAGGGCAAGGAGGCTCAGAGAGGGCGAAGAGAGGATGCCAGACCTCTGGCTGATAGATGGAGGCTACGGACAGCTAAGAGTGGCGGTAAGGGTCAGAGACAGGTTCTCACTTCCCATAAAGGTCTACGCTCTGGCAAAGGAGGAAGAGATTCTTATATCTGAGGAAGGGAAGGAAATAAGGCTATCACAGTATCCTGTTCTCTACAGGGTCTTTGGTCTTATAAGAGACGAAGCCCACCGCTTTGCCCTCACCTACAACAGAAAGTTAAGACTCAGGGAAGGCATCAGCGATGTGTTAGACAGAATAAAGGGCATAGGAGAGGCGAAGAAAAAACTCATATACAGAAACTTTGAAAACCTTTACGAATTTCTGAAAGCTGACGACAGAACACTCAAAAGGTTGGGCATCAATCCCAGTGTCAGACAGGAGGTGGCAAGGTATCTTCAACAGTAGTCAGAAGGTTATAATATAAATCATCACTTTTTGACAGGAGGCACGCATGGCAAAGGGAACGGTGGCTTATAAAATACTTCAGAACCACCTCGTGAGCGGAAGGCTTATCCCCGGAGAGGAGATAGCCATCAAGATAGACCAGACGCTCACTCAGGATGCCACGGGTACCATGGCATACCTGCAGTTTGAGGCAATGGGAGTGGACAGGGTAAAGACAGAGCTTTCTGTAAGCTACATAGACCACAACATGCTCCAGACGGACTTTAAAAATCCCGATGACCACAAGTATCTCATGAGCGTGGCAAAACGCTACGGCATATGGCTTTCAAAGCCCGGCAACGGCATATGCCATCAGGTGCATGTGGAGCGATTTGCAAAGCCCGGCAAAACCCTGCTTGGCTCAGATTCGCATACACCCACCTCCGGTGGTGTGGGTATGATTGCCATAGGTGCAGGGGGACTTGATGTGGCTGCCGCCATGGCAGGTGAGCCTTTTTACCTGAAAATGCCGAAAATAGTAGGTGTAAAGCTAACGGGTAAGATGCCCCCATGGGTTACTGCAAAGGACATAATCCTTGAACTTCTGAGGAGACTTACCGTCAAAGGTGGAGTGGGAAAGATTTTTGAATACTTTGGAGAGGGTATAAAGGAGCTCTCTGTGCCTGAGAGAGCCACCATCACCAACATGGGAGCAGAGCTTGGAGCAACCACATCTCTCTTTCCCTCTGATGAAATTACCAGAGCTTACCTGCGGTCCCAGGGCAGAGAGGGAGACTGGATGGGGCTTCTGCCAGAGCCAGATGCAGAATACGACGAGGTTATTGAGATAAACCTTTCGGAGCTTGAGCCCCTCATAGCCTGTCCACACTCTCCCGACAATGTCCTGCCCGTCAGAGAAGTGGAGGGCACAAAGGTAGACCAGGTGGTCATAGGCTCCTGCACCAACTCTTCCTTTGTGGACCTCACACGGGCAGGGCTAATGCTCAGAGGTAAAAAGGTGCATCCGGACGTGGTATTTGCTGTGGCACCCGGCTCAAAGCAGGCTCTTGAACTCATAACTCAGAACGGGGTGCTTTTGGACTTTCTCAAAGCAGGAGCGAGAATCCTTGAGAGTGCCTGCGGCCCCTGCATAGGCATGGGCTATGCTCCACCAAGCGGGGGTGTTTCTGTGCGTAGCTTTAACAGGAACTTTGAGGGAAGGTCTGGCACGCCCGACGCAAAGGTCTATCTGGCATCTCCAGAGGTATGCGTGGCTGCGGCCATCGCGGGAGAGATAGTAGACCCCAGAAGGCTGGCAGAGAGGGAGGGCATTCAGTGGGTCAGGGTGGAAATGCCCGAAAAGTTCCCATACGGAGATGAAGCCTTTATACCGCCACTACCGGAGGAGGAGGCAAGAGAGGTAGAAATATACAGAGGTCCAAACATAAAGCCCCTTCCGGAGTTTGATGAGATGCCCGAGGGCATAATGGGAGAGGTAAGCCTTATAGTGGGGGACAACATCACCACAGACCACATCATGCCTGCAGGTGCAAAGATACTTCCTCTCAGGTCTAACATATACGCCATAAGCGAGTATGTGTATCACTATGTGGACCCGGAGTTCGTCTCAAGGGCAAAGAAGGTAAGGGATGAGAAGGGCAAGGCTAGCATCATAGTGGGCGGAGAAAACTACGGACAGGGCTCTTCCAGAGAGCATGCGGCTCTGGCTCCCAGATTCCTTGGGGTGCGTGCGGTCATTGCCAAGTCCTTTGCAAGAATTCACCACGCAAACCTTGTAAACTTTGGCATAGTGCCCCTTGAGTTTGTGGATAAGGAAGATTACAACAAGTTCTCCCTTGGAGACGAGATAGAAATTCCAGAAATTGCAGAAAGGCTCAGGGCTGGGAAGGAAGTTTTGGTCATAAACAGGGCCACGGGAGAAGAGATAGTGTGCAGATACAACCTTACCCCAAAACAGGTGTCCGTGCTTCTGGCAGGAGGGCTTCTTAACTGGATAAAGAACAAGCAAAAGGTGGAGGTATAACCTGCTGTGAAGGTGTGGTTTATTGCCTTGACAATTTGCCTTGCGTCGGTGGTGCAATCAAAAGAGGTGCCTTTTACTCTTGAAGACAGGGACAGGCTTATTCAAATAGAAACTGAGCTGAAAGCCCTGAGTAAGAGCGTTGATGTAAGGTTTGATGAAGCTAATAGGAGAGTAGATACAAGGTTTGATGAAACCAACAAGAGAATAGACGAGATAAACCGTAAAATAGACATGCTTTTTAACTTTCTGTGGATAATCAGTGGGGTTTTTACCACTATAACGGTTGCCACTATCGGCTTTGCCATATGGGACAGAAGGACTGCTATTAAACCTCTTGATGATAGAGTTAGAAAAATTGAAGATAAGGAGAAGGTTTTCATTGATGCACTGAAAAAGCTGGCAGAGAGGGACAGGGAACTTTTTGAACTTCTAAAAAAATACAACCTTTTGTAGGAGGTAGGCTATGAAACTGCGTAAGGTAGTTTCTGTTGTAGGTGCTGGGAATGTGGGGGAGCACACTGCCAGTCTTCTGGCTCTGAGGGGTCATGTGGACGTGCGCATGTTTGACCTGCCAAAGAGGGATGGGGAAAAGGTCATTGAACCAGTTAAGGGTAAAGCACTCGATATTCAGCAGATGCTTTCCGCTCTCAACATAGATGGAAGAGTGGAGGGCTATTCAGTCTCCCCCGAAGGTGAAGGCTATGAAGCTCTCAAAGACAGCGACCTTGTGGTGATAACCGCAGGCTTTCCGAGGCGTCCGGGCATGTCCAGAGAGGACCTCCTGGACAGAAACATATCCATCCTCTCTGTTATAGCCAGCAAGATAAAGGAGTATGCACCAGAAGCCATAGTTATCGTGGTCACAAACCCAGTGGACCTCATGACCTACGCCGTCTACAGAATACTTGGCTTTGAGAAAAACAGGGTGATGGGTATGGCTGGCGTGCTTGACTCTGCACGTTTCAAAACCTTTATATCAAAGGAGATAAGAATATCACCCCAGGATATAAACGCCTATGTGATAGGCGGACACGGCGATGAGATGGTTCCTCTTATATCCATCTCCAACGTGGGAGGAATACCTTTAAAGGATATGCTTCCAAGGGAGAAGATTCAGGAACTTATAAAAAGGACACAGTTTGGCGGGGGTGAGATAGTGGACCTTATGGGAACATCTGCCTATCACGCACCCGCTGCATCCATAGTGGAGATGGTGGAAGCCATAGTGACCGACAACAAGAGAATCCTTCCCTGTTCTGTATACCTTGATGGTGAGGTGGGGCAGTATTACGAGGCGGAGGGGCTGTGCGTGGGTGTGCCAGTAAAACTTGGCAACAACGGAGCCGAAGAAATCATTAAAATACCCATGATAGAGGAAGAGCGTAATATGTGGAAGAAGTCTGTGGAGTCCGTAAGGAAGAACATAGCAATCGTGGAGGAGCTTTTAAATGCGAGAAGTGCACTATGAGCAGATAGTTGAAGCTGTCAGGCGTATTGCCATAAAGGCAAACTATGAGCTTCCTGAAGATGTGGAGCTCGCCTACCAGTCCGCACTCAGGAGGGAAGAGTCTGAGCTGGGGCGTGAGGTCCTTCAGCAGATTCTCCTCAACATAAGGGCTGCCAGGGAAGAGCAAGCAGCTTACTGTCAGGATACGGGTGTGGCAGTGGTCTTTGTAGAACTTGGACAGGAGGTGCATGTGGTGGGTGGCTCTCTTGAGGACGCCATAAACGAAGGAGTAAGAAAGGCTTACACAGAGGGGTATCTCAGGGCTTCCATGGTCTACGACCCCGTTTTTGAAAGGAAGAACACAAGGGACAACACGCCTGCGGTAATTCATTACAGGGTTGTGCCGGGAGACAGGCTAAAGCTCACCTTTGCACCAAAGGGTGCAGGCTCGGAAAACACCTCAAGGCTCGCCATGCTAAAGCCCGCCGACGGCTGGGAGGGCGTAAAGAGGTTTGTTCTTGAGACGGTCAAACTGGCGGGACCCAACGCCTGCCCACCCTTCACCGTGGGTATTGGTATAGGGGGCACTTTTGAATACTGTGCCCTTCTGGCAAAGAAGGCACTTTTAAGACCGGTGGGAGAAAGGAGCTCAGACCCGGTGGCAAGAAGGATAGAAGAGGAACTCATAGAGGAGATTAATAAGATAGGCTGGGGACCCATGGGCTTTGGTGGAACGGTTACTGCGGTGGATGTAAAGGTGGAACTCTACCCCTGCCATATAGCCTCCCTACCGGTGGCAGTCAACATCCAGTGCCACGCAAGCAGGCACGCAGAGATAGAGCTGTGAAGTATATTCTTATTCTGGCTTTTATAGGTCTAATAACCGTGCTTTTTTTGAGTGGGATGGCTTTCAGAATGTTGAGGAGGAGGATTTCATAAAGATTTCAGATTTAGAGCGTAGATTAAAACACTCATTAGAGGAGGGTTAAAATGAAAGGTTTGTGGCTGAAAGCTTTTGTTTCCTTTGCTTCGTACAGTCTTATATCCTCATGTGGTGGGGGTGGGGGAGGTTCGCCCACCATTAGAGCTGACCTCTACATTACAGACGCTCAGGAGAATACCTATCAATCGGTGATTGTCAGGATTTATGAAATCAACCTCTGCTCAGACAACGCATGCCAGAGCAAGATAAACCTGTTTACAAACCAGCAAGGCGTGGAAATTGACCTGAAGAGGCTTGAGAACGTCATGCAATACCTGAACACAGGGGATATACCACAGGGCACATACAACAGGCTTGAAGTGATACTTGACAAGAATCTCAGTGTAGATAATAACCCTGCACAGTTTAATTCAATAAGCCAGACAAATAAACCTAACACCGTTTACTGCCACGCTGATAATAAATGCCACATAAGGTTTAACGGCATAGTTCAGCCTTTTTCAGTGGGAAAGTTTGCTGTGGATTTTGACCTCAAACAATTTCAGATAAATCAGAATACAAGTCCATGGACTGTTACTGACCTTCTTATGAAACCCCTCACTCCTGCGGAGGTGGGTAATAGGGGTTTTGTTCTTTTTCTGACGGTCAATAGCATGGGAAATGACAGTTTTACAGGTTCCTGGATGAGTCGCACTTATACAGTTAGCTTAAATCAGAGCACTACCTGCAGTATAAACCATACCTTTTACTCCGGACAGCAGTGTTTGCAGCACCTACAGAGAGACATGTGTTATATGGTCAGGGTGCGTCAGGATCCTTCAGCTTACACCTCCCTGATAGCTTCTGATATTTCATCCGCACCTCAAAGACTCTGTGTAAGATGAAAGGACCCGCCTCAACGGCGGGCTCGACTAGATATTTCAGGGCATGGGGCAGGGTATCTGTATTGCCACCTTCAAGTGTATGCCGTAGTATGGATAGTAAGGTACTGTCGCAGTCCAGGACTGGCCTGTTGCGTTGTATTTGAACTCAAACTGACCCGGAGCTGGGTTTCTTGCGGGAGGAGTGGTGCTATAGCCTTGTATGTGGAGGCTTTCATTCCATAGACCACCATACTCATCACCATAGGCAAAATAGACACCAGCGTTGAGCTGTATCCTTATGTCCACATAACCCGCAGAAGCTGAGGGTGATATGGTTACAGTCCCCACGTTAATGGTCTGTGCTGCAAGGAGATTGTATGTCTGAGTTCCACCAGTATAGTATACATACATTGCCCAGTTGCCTTTTGTAACGTACCTTGTCCCCTGAGCCCAGGCTGTTTCTATCTGATAGCAGGCTCTTGGCATAGGGTTCCAGCAAAAGGTTATGTGGCTTATTTCAAAGGGTCTGCCAGTTCTCGGATTTATAGGAGACATGAGGTTTGTGTCATAGAATACTTGCGGGTCATATTTGTAGATGTTTGCATAAGTACCACCCTTTACTATAACTGCGCCTATTGAGTTTGGAGAGGCAGACCAGTCAAAACCTGTTCCGCTATAGTTGGAAATGGTTATGTTGTTTGAATGACTGTCGGGAAAAGTAGCAGTGTATGTGCCGTTAGCTGGAGGGTCAATCTTATATGAATACACGTAAGGTATACCAGTATATGCGGTTGCCTGCTGACACTCAAAGCCTGCGTTACCAGATTTCCAGTCTGGCACAACTATGGGCTCAACAGATGCAGCATAAACAGCACCCCCAAATACATAGGCTAATACCATAACTAATGCGTAAAATAACTTTCTCATGGTTACACCTCCTAAAGTTTAATCTAATGGAGGTTGGAGTCTAGGCAATCCCCTTCACGAAAATTTCACGAAGGACTCACCCTCTAAACTGACATGTTTCCTCATCAATGGTAGAATACAGTGGCTTTACCCTTCCCTCTGGCGTTGTGTCCTCAAAGTCTCTGGGAACCCCCAGCTCCTCTATGCAGTGCACAAGGTCGTGGTAGAACTCCGCCACCTTTACAAGCCCTGTTATCTTGCCCACCTCGTTGAAAGCCCTTATCTTATCAGTAGCCTTGCCCTTGCCCCTTTCCACTATGGCACCTGCGTGTCCAAAGGAAACACCTTCCAGCTTTTCCTGAAACCTCCCTGCCACAAAGGCTGCGACGGGCTTGTTCCACCTGCCCTCTTTCCAGAGCCTCAGTATGGTCTCTGCCGCCTGCTCCTCGTAGGAACCTCCCACCTCACCCTGAATTATTACACCTTTAACGTTGGGGTCATCCGCTATGTTCTCAAGGGCGTCCGCAAAGGTGGTGCAGGATATGACATCTCCACCCAGAGCAAGAGCCATGTAAACTCCCCATCCCCTGCGCTTGAACATCTCGGCAGTGGTTGTGGTCAGACCTCCGGATTTTGAGAGTATCACAAGACCACCCTTCTCATAGGCTATGGAAGGGTTTTTGCCACCTATGGCTCCGATTCTTGCAGGAACCCAAGGGATCATACAACCAAGGGATGTGGGACCCACTATGATTGTTCCCCTCTCCTTAGCGTAGTGGTAGAAATACACCGTATCCCTTATGGGCACGTGCTCGGTAATTATGAATATGACCCTTATGCCCGCATCAACCAGCTCTATTACTGCGTCCTTGACAGAAGCTGGCGGCACGTATACTATGCCTGTGTTTATCTCCGGATGCCTATGCAGAGCCTCTCTTACTGTGTTGTATACGGGCTTGCCCGCCACCTCAGAGCCACCCTTACCGGGAGTGACGCCCGCCACCACAAAGCCCGGGTAGAGGGCTTCAGACTCCGCCACCACCTGAGAAGCTTCTCTTCCGGTTATACCCATTACTATTATTCTCGTTTTGTCGTTGAGGTAAACAGTGCCCACATTCCAGTTTTTTTCCATTTTTTTAACCTCCACAAAATTGTATGATTATTATATGCTACTTCTGGTCTTTCTGCTTCTGTTGTCCTCCAGCTCCTTTGCCTTCTTCCACTGCTTTTTTGATGCGGGCAAAAGGTATGGCCTTGACCCCGTGCTTCTTATATCTATAGCCAGTGCGGAGAGCAACTTCAATCCGAGGGCTATAAATGTAAACACAAACGGGACGAGAGATTACGGCATCATGCAGATAAACTCCTTCTGGCTTGAGAGATACAGGATACCCAGAGAGTGGATTTTTGAACCCTGCTACAACATTCACTTCGGTGCCATGGTGCTAAGAAGGTGTATGGATATCCATTCCAACATCTCCCTAGCAGTGGACTGCTACAACAAGGGAAGCAAGGCGAAGGGGCACGGTGCCTATGTGGAGAGGGTTTTCAGGAATTACAAAAAATACTACACTATGTTAAAATAGGTGAGATGAAAAGGAACTTTGTGGACCTCTGGGAGATAAGTCCTGAGGAAGGGTGGAGCATACTTCAGGATGCTCTTAACATAAAGAGGGGGTTTGACAGAGAAAAATATCTCCAGGGAAGGAACATAGCCCTCTACTTTACTAAGCCCTCTACAAGGACCAGGGTCTCCTTTGAAGTAGCCATAGCACAGCTTGGTGGAAACTCCATATTCCTCCATGAGGAGAGCCTTCAGGTTTCAAGGGGTGAGGACCTGAGGGATACTGCAAGAACCCTTTCAAGGTATCTGGATGGAGTTGTGATAAGGACTGACTCTCACAAAAAGCTGGAGGAGTTTGCCAGACATTCAGAGGTGCCCGTCATAAATGCCCTCACAGACATGGCACATCCCTGCCAGATACTGAGTGATATATTTACCCTTTATGAGACCTTTGGGGAAGACATGCAGAGTATAAAGATAGCCTACGTGGGAGATGGAAACAACGTATGCAACACATGGCTGGTGGGTGCAGGACTTTTTGGTCTGAAACTCTTCGTGGCAACGCCTGAGGGTTATGAGCCCAGCAGTCTATACTATCAGGCTGGTGAAGACCTCTGCAGGATAACAGGGGGAAGCATATACCTGACAACCAATCCTATGGAAGCAGTGAAGGATGCCCATGTGGTCTACACAGACGTGTGGGTGAGTATGAACCAGGACAGAAAGGAGGAAAAGCTCCAGGCTCTAAGACCTTATCAGGTAAACGCCCAGCTCCTCTCCTACGCAAGACCCGATGTGAAAGTAATGCACTGTCTGCCCGCAAGAAAGGGAGAGGAGATTACAGAAGAGCTCTTTGAGGCTTATGCTGACTTTATCTTCACACAGGCAGAAAACAGATTACACACTCAGAAGGCGCTTCTGAAGTTTCTCTTCACTCCACAGTGACCGTCTTTGCAAGGTTTCTGGGCTGATCCACATCAAGCCCAAGATAGTCTGCTATGTAGTAGGCAAAAAGCTGAAGGGGAATTACGGTGAGGAAGGGTGTAAAGTCCCCTTCCACTGCCGGCACCTCCAGCAGGCTCTCGCAGAGCTCTTTTAGCTTTGTATCTCCCCCAAAGCCTACCCCTATGACTCTGCCCTTTCTTGCCAGAACCTCCTCTATGTTGGAGATGGTCTTCTCGTATACCCTGTCTCTTGGAGCTATGGCAACCACAGGCATGCGTTCGTCTATGAGTGCTATGGGTCCGTGCTTCATCTCTCCTGCTGGGTAGCCTTCCGCATGTATGTAGGATATCTCCTTGAGCTTGAGAGCTCCTTCAAGGGCGATGGGATAGCTGAGATACCTGCCCAGGTATATGGCATTCTTGTAGTCCGCATACTTGAGGGCTGTTTCTCTGACCTTTTCTGAGTCTGAAAGTATCTCCTCCACAAGGTGGGGCACTTTGAGGAGGTTTTCCATGAGCTTCTCTCTCTTTTCTGAATGGCTGACCGCAAGTGCATACAGGACGGCGAGCTGCGCGGTAAAGGTTTTTGTTGCTGCAACCCCTATCTCCGGTCCTGCGTGAGTATACAGGCTATAGTCAGACTCCCTATCAAGGGCACTGCCTATCACGTTTACTATAGAGAGAAGGGTTGCACCCTTTTCCTTCATGGCAAGGGAAGAAAAGCGGGTGTCTGCGGTCTCTCCCGACTGGGAGATGGCAATAAGAAGGTCTCCCTCTCCCACAGGGCTGTCTGAGTATCTCAGCTCTGAGGCATACACCAGCTCAACGGGCACTCCTGCGTATTTCTCAATCCAGTATTTGCCTACAAGTCCGGCGTGGTAAGAGGTTCCGCAGGCAACCACCAGAACTCTCCTGTAGTCTCTGAGGTTTATGGGCAGTTCGTAGCTTCTTGATATGTAGCCCCTTATGGTGTCTCCCAGGGTTCTGGGCTGTTCAAATATCTCCTTTAGCATAAAGTGCTTGAAGCCCCCCTTCTCCGCAGACAGCACATCCCAAGGAACGTGCATTATCTCCTTTGTCAGGAGGTTGCCCTCAAAGTCGTATATGAAAAAGCCATCCGGTCTTAGGTCCACCACCTCACCGTCGTTAAGGGGTATCACATCTCTTGTGAAGGGCAAAAGCGCTGGAATGTCTGAGGCTATGAAGTTTTCTCCTTTACCTATTCCCACCACTAGCGGGCTTCCGTATCTTACCGCCACTATCCTGCCGGGTTCTCTCGTGCTTATTACCGCAAAGGCGTAAGCCCCCTTCAGCCTTTTTATAGCTTTCAGGACAGCCCTGAGCAGGTCGCCCTCATAATTCAGAGAGATAAGATGAACTATGGCTTCTGTGTCCGTCTGGGATTTGTAATCTACGCCTTGCCTCTGGAGCTCTTCCCTGAGCTCTCTGTAGTTTTCCACTATACCGTTATGAACTACCGCAAACTCACCCTTGCTGTCCACGTGGGGATGGGCGTTGAGCTCGCACACCTCCCCGTGAGTTGCCCAACGAGTATGACCTATGCCCGCAGTGGCTTTTAGCTCTTTTCCCCACAGGCTTCTGACAAGCTCTCTTATCTTACCCACCTTCTTCTCCACGTAGAGCCCGCCGTTCTCTATCAGGGCAATGCCAGCAGAGTCGTAGCCTCTGTATTCAAGCCTTTCAAGTCCCTGCAGAAGCACGAGAAGCGCCGGGTTTGAACCTGTGTAGCCCACTATCCCACACATGCCTAAAATTATAAGGCTATGGAGGAAGTCGTAGTAGTAGGTGGAGGTCTTGCTGGTTCAGAGGCAAGTTTCAGGCTTGCAAGCATGGGTGTTAAAGTCCTTCTGTATGAGATGAGACCAGTAAAGGGAACGCCCGCCCACAGAACGGGAAGGTTTGCAGAGCTTGTATGTAGCAACACTCTTGGCAGTATGGAGCTCACATCGGGTGCAGGGCTTTTGAAGGCTGAGATGGAGCTTCTTGGCTCTCTGGTGGTGGAAGCTGCAAAGGAGGCCTACGTGCCTGCGGGGACAGCCATGGCGGTGGACAGGGAGGTCTTTTCAGAATACATAACACGCAGAATATTAGAGCATCCCAACATAAGGCTCATAAGGGAAGAGGTGAAAAAGGTCCCCAGGGACAGAATCGTCATAGTTTCCTCTGGACCCCTCACCTCAGAAGCCCTTGCGGAGGACATAAGAGAGCTCGTGGGCTTTGATTACCTTTACTTTTACGATGCTATCGCTCCCGTAGTGGAGGCGGAGAGCGTGGACTTTTCTAAGGGCTTCTGGGCTTCTCGCTATGGAAAGGGAGGTGATGACTACTTTAACTGCACCCTTACGGAAGAAGAATACAGGGTTTTTTACGAGGAGCTTCTCAGGGCTGAAAAGGTTCAGCCAAAGGACTTTGAAAACCTCGTCTACTTTGAAGGCTGTATGCCCATAGAGGAGCTGGCAGAAAGGGGCTACAAAACGCTTCTTTTTGGACCCATGAAGCCCGTGGGGCTTGTGGACCCCAGAACGGGGAGGCAGCCCTTTGCAGTGGTTCAGCTAAGAAAGGAAAACAGAGAGGGGACTCTTCTGTCTCTGGTGGGCTTTCAGACCCGCATGACCTACTCAGAGCAGAAAAGGGTCCTCAGGCTCATACCCTGTCTGAGAAATGCAGTCTTTGTAAAGCTGGGTTCCATGCACCGCAACACCTTTATCCAGTCCAACAGAGTTCTGACACCTTTCCTCAACATGAGAAAGCACGAAAACATCTTCTTTG
Organism: Aquificaceae bacterium; assembly: GCA_037481935.1. NCBI lineage: Bacteria > Pseudomonadati > Aquificota > Aquificia > Aquificales > Aquificaceae > Aquificaceae bacterium. The sequence goes on from JBBFKQ010000007.1 coordinate 55,760, forward strand.
CTGGGCAGATAACGGGCGTGGAAGGCTATGTGGCCTCCGCAGCCACGGGCATATTGGCTGGCATAAACGCAGGAAGGCTCGCAAAGGGCAAACCCCTTGTAGTTCCCCCAGAGGAGACCATGCTTGGCTCACTGGTGAGATACATAACTGGTAAGGATGGCAGGCTTCAGCCCATGTCGCCCGTGCTGGGACTTCTGCCTCCGCTGGATGCGAAGGTAAAAGACAGGCAGGAAAGGAAAAATATGCTCGCAGAGAGGGCTATAGGGGTCATGCAGGAATGGGCAAGGCTCGTAAACGAGGATATAATTATAAATAGCCCCGCAACGGGACAGGGTTGAACCCCGCCAGGCCCGAAAGGGAGCAACGGTAGGCCCGCCGTCTCGGGTGCGGGGTTTATGTATCTGCAAGCTCACCTCTTAAAAACATATCGTAAGCGTTAAGGTCAAAGTAGCCATGTCCAGAAAGGTTAAAGAGAATAACCTTTTCCTCTCCCGTTCTCTTGCATTCAAGGGCTATGTCTATGGCCTTCTTTATGGCGTGGGATGACTCTGGGGCTGGCACTATGCCCTCAGTTCTTGCAAAGGTCAAAGCGGCTTCAAAAACCTCCCTCTGTTTGTAGGCTGATGCAGATATGAAGCCTTCCTTGTATAAGAGGCACACAAGTGGTGCATCGCCGTGGTATCTTAGCCCGCCCGCATGTATGGGTGGTGGAACAAAATCATGACCAAGGGTGTACATCTTTATCAAGGGCGTAAGCCCAACCGTGTCTCCGTAATCATACCTATATTCACCCTCTGTTAAGGTTGGGCATGCCTTTGGCTCCACAGCGATAACCTCAAGGTTTGGCCTTTCTCCAGTTATCTTATCCTTTAAAAAGGGAAAGGCAAGGCCCGCAAAGTTGCTACCACCTCCTATACAACCTATCACATAGTCTGGGTGGTGGCCAGCCATCTCCATCTGCATCTTTGCCTCAAGGCCTATTATGGTCTGATGTAATAGCACATGATTGAGAACGCTTCCAAGGGAGTATTTGGTGTTTGGCGTGGAAAGGGCCCTTTCAATGGCCTCGCTTATGGCTATACCAAGGCTTCCGGGATGCTCGGGGTTTTCATCGTAGAACTTCCTTCCCGCCTGAGTGAGGGGACTTGGTGAGGGAACAACCTTTCCACCCCAGGTCTCCATAAGTATTCTTCTGAAGGGTTTCTGGTTGTAGCTCACCCTTACCATAAAGACCTCACACTCAAGCCCAAAGAACTGGGTTGCAAAGGAAAGGGAACTTCCCCACTGACCTGCACCCGTCTCCGTGGTTAGCCTTTTTACGCCCGATATCTTATTGTAATAGGCCTGTGCCACTGCCGTGTTGGGCTTGTGGCTTCCCGGCGGTGAGACGCTCTCGTTCTTGTAGAATATCTTTGCAGGCGTTCCAAGGTATTCCTCAAGGTTTTTTGCCCTGTGAAGGGGTGTAGGTCTCCATAGGCTGTATATTCTGAGAACTTCCTCCGGTATGTCTATCCACTCTCTGTCTGACACCTCTTGCTCTACTATAGGCTCGGGGAATATGGCAAGGAGTTTGTCGGGACTTACAGGTTGACCTGTCTGGGGGTCAATGGGTGGGTCAAGGGGCCTTGGAAGGTAGGGCACTATGTTGAACCACTTTCTGGGAATCTGGCTCTCCGAGAGAAGATACTTCATCTGCTCCTCCATAGAAAAAATTTTAAGCAAGAGCTTTCCATATCACTCCTGCTATCTCCTCTTCAAGACCCTCCTTTCTCTCTAAAAGCCCTGCCTCTACCAGCAGAAAGACCCTTTCCAGCGTTCCCACAAAGACTGCCAGTGCATACTCTTTCTTTATCTTTACCATGCCTTCCCTGATGCCTTCTTCTATTAGCTCAAGGACTGCATCCTTTGGGAGGGGGCTGAACTCTTTAACATCCTCAGCCCTTAGATAGTGAAAGAGATCAAGGTATTTAAAGGCTGAGGGATTTTCAAAGCAGAAGCTCAAAAAGGTATGAACAGTAAAGTAGAACTTTTCTCTGTAGCTTATAGGAGACCGAACTGCAGAAAGAAGTCTGTTGTAAAACTCCTCAGAATAAAGCCCAAAAAGGCCAAGAACTATCTCATCCTTGCTTTTAAAGTGCCTGTATATGGCGCCCTCTGTTATACCCACCTCTCTTGCTATGTCCTTTATGGTGGTCTCCCTTATACCCTTCTCTGAGAAGAGCTTGAGAGAGGCGTCAAGAATTTTTTCCTTTGTCCCCTTTCTACGCATAGTAAATCCTATTATACAATAGGTCAGTGGAAACTTGCTCACCTTTATTCCCTTATAATCAAAGGCAAAATGGAAAGACTAAACCCATCCCAGGAAAGGGCAGTCAGGCACTTTGGGAGGCCTCTTCTCATCGTGGCGGGTGCGGGCTCTGGAAAAACAAAGACCCTTGCCCACAAGGTGGAGTTCCTCATAAGGGAAAAGGGCATAAGCCCCCAGAGGATACTGGCTATAACCTTTACCAACAAGGCGGGGAAGGAGATAAAGGAAAGGGTTAAAAGGGTGGCAGGAGTTGAGCTTCCCTGGGCTGGCACCTTTCATTCGGTGGCTCTGAGACTTTTAAAGACAAAGGGCAAAAAGGTGGGCATAAGCCCGGGCTTTGGTCTTCTTTCCGAAGGAGACAGGAACCAGTTTATAAAAAGGCTGGCTCATTCCATGGAAATAAAGCCAGAAAGTTTCAAATCTTACATGGCACATAGACTGGAAGACCTCAGAGAACCCTACGACCAGAGACTTGAGCCTGCCCTGCAGGAATACCTGAGGCTTTTAAAGGAGATGAACCTTCTGGACTTCAGCACCCTAATGCTTTATCTGAGGGAGCTTCTTGATAAAAGCCCAGAGGTAAAAGAAGGCTTTGATTTCTTGCTTGTGGACGAGTTTCAGGACACCAACACGGTGCAGTATGAGATAATAAGGCTCTTTGCAAGAGAGAACGTATGCGTTGTGGGAGACCCTAACCAGTGCATCTATGAATGGAGATATGCAAGACCTGACAACATAATCCGCTTCAAGGAGGACTTTAATCCTGATGTGATAAAACTTGAATACAACTACAGGTCCGCACCACACATAATCCATGTGGCAAACGCAGTTCTCTCTTCCTCCTCTGCCACGTGGAAAGAGCTGATACCGACCCTCATACCCACAAGGCAGGAAGGAGAAAAGCCCGTGGTAAAAAGGTTTGAAATAGAGGAAGAAGAGGCAGTATGGATAGCCACAAAGATAAAGGGGCTACTTCAGTCCCACAGACCATCCCAGATAGCCATACTGGTGAGAGTGGGCTACATAACAGAGCCCATTGAAAGGGCCCTGTCTGGGATGAAGGTTCCCTACAGAATAGTGGGTGCGGTGAGATTCTTTGAAAGGGCAGAAGTCAGGGACGCACTGAGTTTTTTAAAGGTCTTACTCAACCCACAGGACAGGCTCAGCTTCTCAAGGGCTCTGGGGGTTGCCACAAGGGGCATAGGGGAGAAGACCATTGAAGCTATCTTTCAGGCTGGTAAGGGCAACTGCCTTGCAGGGTCTCAGCTCCTTTTAAAAAGCCTTCCGCAGGCAAAGGCGATGGAGCTCTACAGCTTTCTCCAGAGACTCTCAAGGCTAAACAAAAATCTTGCAGACTATCCTCAGGCGCTGGAGGATTTTCTGAGAGATTTAGACTTCTGGGAGTATTTAAGAGAAAGCTACAAGGATGCACAGGAGAGAGAGGAAAACGTAAAGGAGCTTCTCAGATACCTCAGGCAGAAGCACTCGGAAGGCTACGGACTTCAGGATTTGCTGGAGGAGGTGGATTTTCTGAGCGGTCAGGAGGAAGAGGAGGGTTCTGTGAAGATAATGACCATACATGCCAGCAAGGGCCTTGAGTTTGATGTGGTTTTCCTGCCAAGGCTTGAGGAGGGAATACTCCCCCATGAGAAGGTTCTTGAAAGTCAGGAAGAGCTTGAAGAGGAACTGAGACTCTTTTACGTTGCCATAACCAGAGCAAGGGACCTTCTCTTTATGACCTACACAAAAAGCTCAAAGCCCAGCAGGTTTCTATCATACATCCCCAAAAACCTTCTTGACCTTTCCGCCTTTGCAAAGAAAAAAACCAGCTACATGCCCGAGCTCAGAAGCGTAAAAACCTTCAGGGTCGGGGAAAGGGTCAGGCACGAGCTTTTTGGCGAGGGGGTGATAGTTGCCCTTGAGGACTCAAAGGCGGTGGTGGAATTCAAAAGGGGCAGGAAGAGCATACACACAGCCTTTCTGAAGCCCGTGGTATAATTAAGCTATGACAAAGACAAAGGTTGCATGGAGCATAACCCATCAGGAGTTCACCATAACGGACTATTACTACTTTTCCATACTCCAGAGGGAGGCTGAGAAAAGAGGTCTCATTGTTGATGAAGTTGACAACTGGGAAAAGCTCTCTGAATATCACACCATAGTCTTCAACTACCCCGAGATTCCCTTTACAGAAAAAGAAGCTCAGGATGTGGAAAGGTGGGTGTGGGAGCTTGGTAAGAAGGTAATTCTGCTTGGATACTACAAAAACGAAGACCATATAGCGGACACCTGCAACACCCTTGCAAGAAGGTTTGGCATGGAGCTGAACCCTGACGAGGTGACCGACGAGGTGAGCAACCATCAGGGAGACAGGTATTTTGTGGTTAGCTCAAAGATAAGAAGGTATAACAAGAACGAGAAGAACGAGGTGACAGTAAACCGCATAATGCTCGCCTGCAGTGCTTCCATAAAGCCCCTCATGCCCGACATAAAGGTGGTGGTGCGTGCAGAAGACACCGCCCAGTCCAACATGGGGCACTATACTCTCCTCATTGCGGAGCAAATCGCTCCCACGAGCGGTGGATACTTCTGCCTTGCAGGCACATGCGTCTTCTGGGACAACTACTCCATAACACTCTATGACAACCTTGAGTTTTCCATAAACCTTCTTAGACACACTCCACAGCTTAAAGTGGAAGGTGGAAAACAGGTTATATTAGAAGTCTGAAAATATTTTTTCAGCGAGGAGGGATGCCATGGATGCCCTGAGAATGCTGGAGGAATTTCCAGAGCAGTTTAGAAGGGTAGAGTGTAAGAGCATCAAGCCTGAGGAATACAGTGGAATAGTCTTCAGCGGTATGGGAGGGTCAGGCATAGTGGGGGACTTCATGAGGCTTTTTCTGAGAGGAGACAGACCTGTAGTGTCCCTGAGGGGCTATGACCTCCCACCCTTCGTAAAAGAGGGCTGGCTTCTTGTCTGCACCAGCTACAGCGGAAACACAGAAGAGACCCTGAGCACACTCCAGGAAGCCCTGAAAAGGGGGCTAAAGCCAGTATGTGTAAGCTCTGGCGGAAGACTTAAAGAGATAGCAGAGAGGGAAGGGCTGATGCACATTCCACTGCCCCAGGGCTATCCACCGAGATATGCCCTTGGCTTTATGCTTTCAGCTCTCATGTGCCTTTTTGGCATGGATGAATCTGTGGAAAGGCTCAGGGAGCATCTTATCAGACACAGGGAAGAGATAAAGTCACAGGCTCAGGATATTGCCCGCTCCATGTTTACATACATCCCCATAGTTTACGGAACGCCTCTTACTGAACCTGTAGCCTTCCGCTGGAAAACGCAGATAAACGAGAACTCAAAGACCCTCTGCTACAACGCCTTTCTGCCAGAGATGCACCACAACGAGGTGGTAGGTCTTGACAATGCTCAGATAAGAAACCTCTGCACCTTTACCCTACTATATGACCCTATGGACAATGATAGGATTCTCAAAAGGGTTGAAATAACCCGTCAGATATTTGAAGACCTTGGCGTGGTTCTGAAAGTGTTGTCAGGAAAAGGGGAAAGCCTTATGGAAAGGCTTCTGTATCTCACATACCTCGGGGACTGGGTCAGCCTCTACCTTGCAGAGCTATACAGGCAGGACCCGATACCTGTCAGGGTCATAGATTTTATAAAAAGGAGCATGTTATAATTAGGCTCACTATGGAAATAGGCTGGCTCGTATTTGGACTGGTGGTTCTTACTGCTCTGTTTCTTGACCTCTTTGTCTTTCACAGGCATCCCCACAAGATATCCCTCAAGGAAGCCCTTCTGCTCTCCGCCTTCTGGATAGCCCTGGGTCTTGCCTTTGCAGGCTTTGTCTATTACACGAGGGGATACGACAGGACTGTGGAGTATCTGACGGGCTATCTTCTTGAGAAGGCACTTAGCCTTGACAACATTTTTGTTTTTATACTCATCTTCTCCTACTTTAAAGTTCCCGAGGAATTCAGACACAAGGTGCTCTTCTGGGGAGTTTTAGGAGCCATCGTTTTCAGGGCCATATTCATCTTTGCAGGTCTTGAGCTCATAAAGCACTTCCACTGGATGGTCTACATATTTGGCGTCATACTCATCATCTCCGCCATAAAGCTTCTGACCACAGAAGAGAAGGAGTTTCATCCAGAGCACACCCTTGTCTACCGAATAGCAAAGAAGATAATCCCCCTCAGACCTCACAACGGAGATGGCAGGTTCTTCATAAGGGAGGGTGGAAAGCTCTACGCAACCCCTATGTTTCTTGCTCTTGTGTTTGTAGAGAGCTCGGATATCATGTTTGCCATAGACTCGGTGCCAGCCATAATCGCCATATCAAGAGACCCCTTTATAGTTTACACATCAAACATCTTTGCTATACTGGGGCTCAGGTCTCTTTACTTTGCGGCTGCGGGTGTGCTTCCGCTCTTTCACTACCTGCACTATGGACTCTCCTTTATCCTCGGCTTTATAGGTGTCAAGATGCTCCTTTCGGACATTTACAAGATACCGGTGGAAGTTTCTCTTCTTCTCATAGGCAGTGCAATTTTTGTTTCGGTAGTTGCCTCCATAATAGTCAAAAGGGAAGAAAAGTCTTCTGAATGATTAGGGTTCTTCAGGTAGTGGACGGTCTTGGTTGGGGAGGGACAAAGGAACAGACATATCTGATAACGAGGGAGCTTTCTCTAAGGGGTATTGAGGTTCATGTGGCTCTCTCTTTCCAGTATGAGCTTATGGTGAGAAAGCTCAGAGAGTATCCCGTAAAGCTTCACTTCTTTGAAAACCACAACAGACTCTCCCGCCTCAACCTTGCAAACTACTACAGGCTCTGGAAGATACTCAAAGAGGAAGAATTTGATATAGTTATTGCCAACTCTCCCCATGCCCTTGACTTTGTGAGGCTATCCTTACTCTTTCTAAGGAAAAAGCCAAAGGTTATAGCTTACAAGAGGACGGGCAAGGGTTCCAGCCAAGTTTCCAAACTGCTAAAGTATTCAGTTGCAGACAGGATTGTGGTGGTGGACAGGACAACCCTTGAAAAACTAAGGCGTGAGGGCTTTTTTCCAGAGAGGCTCGTCTACATCCCCAGCGGTCTTGACCTTCAGAGGTTCAGACCCGTGGAAAAGGAGAAGGCCTTAGAGAAGAGAAAAGAGCTTGGTATCCCCCCAGACTGGAAGGTTTTTATAAACGTGGCAAACTGGAACCCAGAGCACAAGGGTCAGCCACTTCTGATAGAGGCCTTCTCAAGGCTGAACTGTCGTGACTGTATTCTCCTTCTCGTTGGTCTCCAGACGGATGACTACGCCCCGGAATACGCAAAAAGGTATGGGCTTGAGGGTAGACTTCTGGGGCTTGGCTTTAGAGAAGATGTGCCAGAGCTTATCAACATGGCAGATTTTTTTGTCTTTTCCTCCTATTTTGAAGGCGTTGCCGGTGCAGTCCTGCAGGCTATGGCATGCGGAAAGCTAGTAATATCAACTCTTGCTGGTGGTATAGCAGACTATGTTAAAGATGGTGAAAACGCTCTTGCAGTTCCTGTGGGGGACCTCCATGGGCTTGTGCAAAAGATGAGGCGTGCTCTTGGTCTGTCAAAAGAAGAATGTGAGAGTATTTCCAGAAGGGCAATAGAAACAGCCCGGGAGTATTCCATAGAGAAGACCGTTGACATGTATATTGAGCTATTCAGGGAGCTTCTGGGTATATCCTCAGCCCATCAAAGTAGTCCATAAAAGCCCTGTTCACATAAAGACTTCCATCCCTAAAGAGGAGAAGAACTCCAATATGGGGGTTTTCCCTCAAAAACCTTTCCCTGCTTTCGTCATCCATAGCAAGGAGGGCAGTCTCCAGTGCGTCGGTAATTGTGCAGTCGCTATAGGCTACCGTTGCCTGAACAAGGCTGTTTTCCCTTCCAAGGATGTGCCTTCTGAAGTAGTTGCCTCCTGTAGAAAGGCAGAGGTCTTTTGCGTTGTGGCCCTGTGCCAGTATGGAGTTGTCTACTGGATTAAAGATTGCCAGAAGCCTGCTGTGCCCCCATACCTTCATGTCTCCAGCTATGGACACAAAGCCCCATGGGGTTTTTAGCCTCTCGTAAACCTTCTGCACCGTATAACCCTTGCCTATACCGCCAAGGTCTATGGCCATACCCTTTTCCAGAAGGCAGACCCTGTTTGCCTCAATCTTAAGCCTTCTGTAATCTATCAGCTTCCTCGCCTCCTTCTCGCCGAGAAGTTTCTTTCTTCTATGGTTTATGGTGTAGCTACCCACGGTGATGTCAAAAAAGCCGTAGGTTGTCTTTGATACCTCAAGGGCTTTCTTTATGACCTCAAGGGTATCTTCGGAGACCTCCACGCAGCCCTGCCCTGCCTTCTGATTTATCGCCGAAACTTCAGAGGTCTGTATGTAATCGGATAGCTTTTCCTCAAGGCTTTTCATATACCTGTAGGCTTCGTATTCTCTGCCCTCGGGAAGCTCTATAAGGGCGTATGTGCCCATGAGGTGAAAAAGCCTTTCCTGAGAGAGGGCAAGGGATATAAAAAGCAGGAGAGCAAGTAGTTTCACCTCTTTCTCTGTTTTGCAGGCTTTTGTGGCTGTTGTGGTTTTGGCTCTTCCACAGAGACCCTTACCTCAAGGTCCTTTATGACAACCCTTGCGGGCCTTGCCCTGCCTTCTTCAAAAACAAAGCTGAGCATGGGAAGGTCCTGAAGTGAAGAGGAAAGGGTTTCATCCGCAAGAACACCACTTACAAAGCCCATTGCGAGCAGTGAAGGCTGAAGTATGAGGCTGGGCTTTTTGCTGTATTCCAGAACCTTCTTGAGGTCCTGATTGAACTGTGTCTGAACCTCTGCAGGGGGTCTTTCTCCAAAGTAAGCCATGTAAACATGAGAAGGCTGAAGAAGCTTGAGCCTTTCCCCAAGCCCGTCTCCACCCTTTATGTAGTAGGCTTCTGTTCCAAGGGTCTTCAGAGAGGCTACTAGAGATGCAGAAAAAAGGGCGCAGAGGTCTGAGGTTTCCATGTAAACCACCGCTATGCGGTTGTATCCCATATTTCTGAGCTGTTTTGCGATTTCTACGCTGGCGTTTATTCTGGAGTTTGCCCTCTCAGGTAGGAGAAAGGGGTTTACCTGCTGGGCAAGAGGAAATGTCATAAAAGACAGAAGAAAACCAAGTCCGAGCAAACTCTTTCTCATGCGGTCTATTATAATACATACCCGTGGAAGAACTGAGGGAAAAACTAAAAAGGCTGGAAAAGCTATCCCTTGACCCCTTCAAGCCAGAGGCTTTGAGAGAAGAACTGGAGGAACTGATGAAAAGTCTTCCCGAGATGAGCAGGGAGGAGCTGGAGGAGCTGGCTCTTTTCCTTCAGAAGTTGAAGATGCAGGTTGAGGAAAATTACAGGACATGCTTTGGATGGGTGGAGTTCGCTCTCAAAGGGGGGTTCAGGAGAGAGGTATGATATTCCTCCTCCTTATGCTTTTTTTGAGCCTTTCTTTTGCCCTGCAGGTGGAAGCCATAAACAGGCAATCCCACGCTCTCATTGATTATATGAAAAGGATTGAGGAATTCCCCCAGGTGCTGGAGGGTAGGCAGCTCAGGGAATGGCTCACAGAGGACAGACTACCAGAAGGAAGGCTTTTTATAAACGGCAGAGAGCTAAAGGATGAAGACATCAAATCCCTGATGGGAAACATGAATCTGGAGGCAGTTGAAGAAATCCTTTTTGTCAGGTTTGGCTGGACTCTCAGAAGAAGCAACATGCGCATGTATCCCAGCAATGCGGTCATCCACAGAGGAAATCCCAAGATTGATTACAACCAGTATACCCTTCTTGAACCCCTCACTCCTCTGGCAATTCTTCACAAATCAAGAGACGGAAACTGGCTCTATGTGCATGCTCCCTACATGAGAGGATGGGTCAGAAGGGAGGATGTGCTTCTGATAGAAAGAGAAAAACTTATGAAAGTGCTCAGACTGCCTTTTCTTGTTGTGTCAAGGGGTGGGGTGGAGGTTGAGGGTATCTTCTTTGGTCTTGGTTCAAAGCTCTACTACGAAGAGAAAGTGGGGGACAGATACAGGGTGCTTCTTCCAGATATGAGAAGGGTCTGGATTGAAAAACACGAGGGGCTTGAGGAGGGCTATTTGAGCTTCAGAGAGGATAGGGTAAGGTCAATACTTGAAAGCCTTCTTGGCACCGCCTACGACTGGGGAGGCAAGGAGGGAAGATGGGACTGCTCTTCTCTGGTGCAGAGCCTCTATGCAGTTTTTGGTCTTGAGCTTCCCAGAAACTCCTCCCAGCAGGCTCAGATAGGCAGGCTTGTGGCTGCAGGCTTTAAAAGCTACGAAGAACTTAAGGAGACTCTTAGAAGAATGCCTCCCTTCAGGACGCTTCTTTTTATGAAGGGTCATGTTATGGTATACGGAGGATTTCAAGAGGGTGAACCAGTGCTGTATCATGCAGTGCACAGACTGAGAAGAGAAGATGGTTCAGAATGGCAAATAAACTCGGTGTATAAAAACCTGTTGGAAAGGGACAGTCTGAGAAACATATATCGGTTGATAGTAGCGGTCAGAGTGCTTGATTAGAGCTCAAGAACCTCACCCAGTTCTGGTGTATGAGAACTAAGACCCAGTTTTTCCTTTATAGCTCCCCCGAAGACCTTCATTTTCTCCTCCTCTCCATGTATGAGAAAAACCCTTTCGGGTTTTCCAGCATAAGAAAGCCACTCCAGCAAACCCGCCTGGTCCGCATGGGAGGAGAAGCCGTTTATGGTAAAGACCCTTGCCCTGACTGCTATCTCCTCTCCAAAGACCCTGACGCTCTCCGCACCCTCTATTATCCTCCTTCCCAGCGTTCCCTGAGGCTGATAGCCCACAAAGACTATGGCACACTCCTCACGCCACAGGTTGTATTTGAGGTGATGAAGAACCCTTCCACCGTTCAGCATACCAGAGCCGGCGATTATCACGGCACCTGAGCCTACAGAGTTTATAGCCTTTGACTCGTCCACCTCCTTCGTATAGTGGAGGTTGGGTAGCTCAAAGGGGTTTCTCTGGAGGAAAACTCTGTAGGTTTCTCTATCATAGAATTCTGGGTGTGAGGTGAAAAGCCTTGTAATGCTTATGGCAAGAGGGCTATCAAGGAATATCTCACACTTGGGAAGCCTTCCTTCTTCATGGAACTCTCTCAGCACGTAGAGTATCTCCTGAGCCCTCTCAAGGGCATAGGAGGGAATTATCACATTTCCTCCCCTGCCAATGGCATACTGGATAGCCTGAAGCAGTTCTTCCTTTGATTCTTCAAAGCTCCTGTGATTCCTGTCTCCGTAAGTGCTTTCTATAAATATGTAGTCTGCAGGCGATGGGCTTTCTGGGTCGTGGACTATGGGTTTGTTCTTGTTTCCAAGGTCTCCAGAGAAGATTACCCTTTTGTGCCTCTTATCCTCATAGACCTCAAGCTCCACAAAGGCGGAGCCCAGTATATGCCCAGAGTCTCTGAGCCTCAGACTCACGCCCTTTGAGAGCCTGTAGTCTTGATTGTAAGGAAGCCTGACCCTGAAAAACTCCATGGCTTCCAGCACGTCGTATTCTTCGTAAAGGGGCGGTTCTGGCACTCTGCCTGTTCTCTGGAGCTTTTTAAGGGCGGTTTTGTAGTTTTCATACATGACCTTGCTGGCATCAAGGAGCATTAGCCTTGAGAGCTTTGCAGTTGGCTCTGTGGAGATTACCTTCCCTCTAAAACCTTCCTTCACCAAAACTGGAACTCTTCCACAGTGGTCTATGTGTGCATGAGTGAGAACAAGGTAGTCAATCTCTTTGGGGTCAAAGGGAAAGGGCTCGTGGTTTCTCCTTTCCTCAAGCCCCTGAAACATCCCGCAGTCAATTAAAAGCCTTACATCCCTTGCTTCCACATAGAAGCAACTGCCTGTTACAGTTTTTGCACCACCGTATGGGATGACTTTCATGCCATGGTCTGGAGGTACAGTCTGGCAACCCTCTGAGCCAGGCTGTTCATCCTCCTTATGTATCTTGCCCTTTCCTGCACAGAAAGCACACCCCTTGCATCAAGCAGGTTAAAGGTATGGGAACACTTCAGAAGCTGGTCGTAAGCAGGAAGCACAAGTCCCTCGTCCAGAAGCCTTTTTGTTTCCCTTTCATAAATCTCGTAGAGTTCAAAGAGCACCTTTGGGTCTGACTTTTCAAAGTTGTAGACGCTCCACTGATATTCTGAGGGCTTGAAAACCTCCCCATAGGTGAGCCAATGGTTCCACTTTATGTCATACACGCTGTCCACATCCTGAAGATACATGGCTATTCTCTCAAGTCCGTAGGTAATCTCCACCGATATCTCCTCCAGGTCAAGACCACCCGCCTGCTGAAAGTAGGTAAACTGGGTTATCTCCATACCATCCAGCCACACCTCCCATCCAAGCCCCCACGCGCCCAGAGTGGGAGATTCCCAGTCATCCTCCACAAACCTTATATCATGCTCCTCTGGCTTTATGCCAAGGGCTCTGAGGCTCTCAAGGTATATCTCCTGAGGGTTGTCCGGTGCGGGCTTTAGTATTACCTGAAACTGGTAGTAGTGCTGGAGCCTGTTGGGGTTTTCTCCATACCGGCCATCCTTCGGTCTTCTGGAGGGCTCCACATATGCCACGTTCCAGGGCTTTTTGCCCAGCACCTTGAGGAAGGTGGCAGGGTTCATTGTCCCGGCTCCAGTTTCTATGTCGTAGGGTTGCCACACTGCACATCCCCTCTCCGCCCAGAAGCGATGCAGGGTCATGATAATGTCCTGAAAATACATGGGGATTATTTTAACTCCTTTCTCACCCTCTGCAGAAGGTTATGAGCCAGCCTTGTGGGCTCGGGGATTCTGTAGATGGAAGTCCTCAAAACCAGCTCAATGGCAGTCTTCAGGCTTATCCTGTGCCCCACAGAGACATATACCGGTTCTGTGTGGTCCTTTGTCCTCAGGATTGCCCCTACCACGCTGCCCCTGTAGGTAAGATATGAATAGCTACCCCTTTTGAGTTCCGGCTCCTTTCCGTAGCCAAAGAGCCTTGTCTTTGCCACACCCACGCTCACAGAGTCAGTCTCCACCCCAAAGTGGGACGCTATCCCACAGCCTCTGGGATGGGCTATTCCCTGTCCGTCAATAAAAAATACATCCGGCTTTAACTCCGCCTCATTGTATAGACTTAGCATAAGGGGAAGCTCTCTGAAAGCCAGAAAGGTGGGGATGTAAGGGAAATCCACCACGCCTTCCACCACCTTCTGATAGACCACCTTCAGGTCCGGTAACCTGACTACCACGAGGGATGCCCACGCCCGAGTGGGGTTTTCTTTTATGCTTTCAAAGGTGAGGTCTATGCCTCCTATGAGCTCTACCTTCTGGAAGTCATCCCTCTGCAGGACTTTTCTGGCACACTCAAGCTGAACTTTTTCAAGCTCTTTGAGGTTTACATTCATCCTTCAGGTCTGTAAAATTGTAGCATGTCCCTCTTTGAAAGCCTTGAGAGGTTCCTTGTGGGACACAGGGGCATTCCAGCCCTTGAACTGGAAAACACGCTTCAGTCTATTCAGAGAGCCATTGAGCTGGGTGCCCATGTGGTGGAGGTGGACCTGCAGAGGACAAAAGATGGGGTCTTTGTGCTGAGCCATGATGATGACCTTCAAAGGGTCTTTGGTGTGAGTATAAAGGTGAGAGAGTCCAGCTGGGAAGAGCTCAGCAAGGTCCACAGAGATGGCTACAGACTTGCAAGGCTGGAAGAAGCCCTTGAGCTTGTAAACGGAAGGGTGGGTATGTTTCTTGAGGTGAAACATCCCGAGGATGCTAAGGCTGTGCTGGATGTGGTTGAGAGCTTTCAGGCAACAGGCTGGACTGCCATAATAAGCTTTTACCCCGCTGCCCTTGAGGCAGTGAGGGGCAGGATAACCACGGGGCTGGTCTACGCAAAACCGCCGGGGATGATTCCAGAAGCCAAAAAGCTCGGATGCACCTTTGTGCTTCCCAAGTATCCCCTCGCCACCCAGAAGGCGGTGGACTTTGCCCACAGGCTCAGGCTTAAGATGGTGGCGTGGACTGTAAATGAGCCAGAAAAGGTAATGGAACTTTTTGAAAGGGGTGTGGATGGTGTGGCAACAGACCACGTGGGGCTTATGAGAAAGGTCCTATTTTCCTGAGTTCTAAAAGGGTTAAAATTTTCTCCATGAAAAGGCTTACATATCTCATGGGACTTGCCATGTTGTTCTCTTGCACAAGCCAGAAGGCAGAAAAACCGGCACCAGTGCAGGACTGGTGTCCTCAGGGGCTTCAGGTGGGTGCTTATGCAAAGATAGAGGGCATTGTGGACTACGAGGACATAAACTGGTGCAAGATGGTTATAAAGGGCCCGCAGGCTACTACAGAGGTATACTACACACAGGACGGCACAAGACAGAGGGTAGTGCAGTATGCTGATAATGTAAGGAGGAGTGAGGTAGAAATAAGGCGCACAAAAGCAATCATGAGGATTTACGATAAAGATGGTAATCTTGTAGAGGAGCTTCAGAGCAGGGAACACTTCTGAGGGCTATATTTTTATTCCATGCTGGTGGACGAGTTTGATGTGGCGGTAATCGGCGGAGGTCATGCAGGCATAGAGGCGGCACTGGCGTCCGCACGCATGGGTGCAAAGACGGTCATGTTTGTTCTCAATGCAGACACCATAGGTCAGATGTCCTGCAACCCCGCCATAGGGGGCATAGCCAAGGGCATAGTGGTCAGAGAAATTGACGCCCTCGGTGGTGAGATGGCAAAAGCTATAGACCATACGGGCATACAGTTCAAGATGCTCAACACACGCAAGGGAAAGGCGGTCTGGTCTCCCCGAGCTCAGGCGGACAAAAAGCTCTACAGGGAATACATGAAAAGGGTCTGCGAAACTCAGGAAAACCTCCACATAAAGCAGGATGAGGTGGTGGACATCATCGTAGAAAACGGCAGGGTGGTCGCAGTCAGGACAAAGCTTGGACTGGAATACAGAGTTAAGGCGGTGGTGGTAGCCACCGGCACTTTCCTCAACGGTCTTATATACATCGGGGACAAAACCTTCCCCGCCGGCAGGGCATGGGAGCCTCCCTCCACGGGTCTTGCGGATTTTTACAGAAGGCATGACTTTCCCCTCTGGCGGTTCAAGACCGGCACCCCCGCAAGGCTTGACAGAAGAACCATAGACTTTTCCGCCCTTGAGCCAGCACCGGGGGACGACCCGCCACCCAAATTCTCCTTCTGGACAGAGCCTACGGGCACTTACTGGTTTGAGAGGGGCAAAAAGCAGGCTCTGTGCTGGATAACCTACACCACACCAAAAACCCATGAGATAATCCGCAAAAACCTGCACAGGACTGCACTCTACGGGGGTCTGATAAAGGGCATAGGTCCCAGGTACTGTCCTTCCATAGAGGACAAGGTGGTAAAGTTTGCAGACAAAGAAAGGCACACGGTCTTTCTTGAGCCCGAGGGCTGGGACACCATAGAGATATACCCCAACGGGCTCTCCACCTCTCTGCCGGAAGAGGTGCAGTGGGAGATGTATCGCAGTATTCCGGGGCTTGAAAGGGTGGAGCTCATACGCCCTGCCTACGCCATAGAATACGACATGGTCCCACCCACAGAGCTCTACCCTACGCTGGAAACAAAGAAGATAATGGGTCTTTTCCATGCGGGAAACATAAACGGCACCACGGGCTACGAGGAGGCAGCAGGTCAGGGCATACTTGCGGGCATAAACGCAGCCCTGAGAGCCTTTGGAAGAGAGCCCATATACCTGCGTCGGGATGAGAGCTACATAGGCATAATGGTGGACGACCTTGTGACCAAAGGAGTGATGGAGCCCTACAGGCTCTTTACTTCCCGTTCAGAGTTCAGGCTTCAGCTCAGGCAGGACAACGCCATTCTGAGACTTTCAAAGCTGGGCTTTGAGCTCGGACTGCTTACAGAGAAACAATATAGACTTGTCAGAGAACTTCAGAAGGAGATAGAAAGCTGGCTTGAGTTTTACAGGACTCAGAAGGTGGCGGTGGCGGTGGGCTCTGACACCAAAAGCTACACACCATCGCAACTGCTCACTGCAGAATATACCATAGATGACCTCAAGAACCTCGGCTTTGAGGTGCCAGAACACCTCTATGTGAAGGAAGAGGTGGAGGTTCAGCTCAAGTATGAGCCCTACATAGAGCGGGAGCAGAAGCTCAACGAAAGGCTGAAAAGGCTTGAAGGTATTACCCTCCCGCCGGATATGGACTATGACAGGGTGCCGGGTCTTACCAACGAGGCAAGGGAAAAGCTCAAGAAGTTCAGACCCATCACGGTGGGACAGGCATCAAGAATTGACGGCATAACGCCTGCCACAATAACCGCGCTGCTTGCCTATCTGGGCAAACTGGATTGAAGCATGTCTTTTACCACCTTTCCAAGCTCTGGAGGTTCCTACTTTACCATCCGCCAGAGAAGTTCGTAGTCCACTCCAAAGTAGGTATGAGCCGGCCTGTCTCTCATCCCCTTTACCTTTTTCCAGTTTTTCCATGATTTCTGACAGGGAAGGAAGTGTGCCTCTGCTTTCCATGCCTTAAAATATAAACTATGCTGGGCTACTATGTGGTTTTCATAACGGTGCCGGTGGAGAAGGGGCAGGAGCTTGCGGAGTTTATCATTCAGAACAGGCTGGGTGCCTGCGTAAACGTGGTGCCAGAGGTCAACTCCATATACTGGTGGAAGGGAAACATAGAAAAGGACAGAGAGAGCCTTCTGGTGGTAAAGACCTCCGCAAAAAAGTTTCAGGAGCTCCTTAAAGGTGTCAAGTCAGTGCACCCCTACACGGTGCCTGAGATTATCGCCCTTCCCATAGTGGCAGGAAACGAGGACTATCTCAAGTGGATAGATGACTCCCTTGGTTGAGTTCTCTCATAGCTGACGGTTCTTTCAAAACTTATAATTTCCCTATGGTCTGCAAGCACCAGCACGAGTTTTACACTCCTAGCACAGGAGCCCAGAAGAGAGTCCTTGTAGTCTTTCTTATCACACTCATAACCATGGCAATTGAAATACTGGCAGGTTATATCTTCAACTCCGTTGCTCTCCTTGCGGACGGAATTCACATGTCAACCCACGCCCTTGCCTTTGCCATAGCCTACATGGCTTACTTCTTTGCCAGAAGGTGGGCAAGGGAGGGAAGCTTTACCTTTGGCACATGGAAGGTGGAAGTGCTGGGAGCCTACACAAGCAGTATACTTCTTTTCTTCCTTTCCTTTCTCATACTTGAGGAGGCCTTTTCAAAGTTTGTAAGCAGAGGAGAAACAAAATACGACGAAGCTCTGCTTGTAGCTCTTTTGGGTCTGGGTATCAACCTTTTGAGTGCTTACATACTTCACGGTGGCCATCACCACCACGAACATCATGAACATCATGACCTCAACTTGAGAGGTGCTTATCTACATGTGCTTGCAGATGCCCTTACTTCCATACTTGCAATAGGGGGCCTGCTTGCTGGAAAATACCTTGGTCTGTGGTTCATGGACCCCCTTATGGGACTGCTGGGCTTTGGGCTCATAATCAGGTGGTCGCTGGGGCTTATGAAGGAAACCGCACCTATCCTGCTTGACAGGGAGGGCAGAAATCCACTCCTTCAGGATATAGTAAGGGCTCTTGAGGAGGACGGTGAGAGCAAGGTCTATGACATCCACCTTCTAAAAATCCATAGCAACCGTTATGCCTGCATAGTGGGGCTTGAGACCTATGGAAACCATGACCTTGAATACTATCACAGAATAATATCCCACTTTGAAGAGATAGCCCACATCACCATAGAACTCAGAAGCTGTGCCCGGCAGTAGTGAACAATTTAACAATTTTGTAAACAATTTTACGCAACTTCCAGAGACCCATCCCTCTGAAAGATAGTAAAATTAACCCTTAGCCAGCGGTGCAGGGCTGGCATGTTTTTTGCAATAACAAACTGCAGGAGGTTGAAGGATGAAAAAGGTGGAAGCCATAATCAAGCCTTTCAAGTTGGATGAGGTCAAGGATGCCCTGGTAGAGATAGGTATAGGTGGTATGACGGTCACGGAGGTGCGTGGCTTTGGTCAGCAGAAAGGACACACGGAAATATACCGTGGCACGGAGTATGTGATTGACTTTCTGCCCAAGGTAAAGATTGAGGTTATAGTCAGGGATGAAGAGGTGGAGAAGGTGGTGGAAACCATCATGAAAACCGCACAGACGGGCAGGGTGGGAGACGGGAAAATATTCATCATACCCGTGGAGGACGTAATAAGGATACGCACGGGAGAAAGAGGAGAGCAGGCAATATGAAAATCTTATAAAGGAGGTCCAACATGCCAAAGTATTCACCAGCGGAGGTGCTGAGCCTCATCGAACAGGAAGGGGTCCAGTATGTGGACCTGAGGTTTTCTGACCTTTTTGGTCAGTGGCAACACCTCACCATACCGGCTTACGAGCTGTCCCTTGATACCTTTGAGGAAGGTAGGGGCTTTGACGGCTCTTCTATAAGGGGCTGGCAGTCCATCCATGAGTCAGACATGCTTGCCTTCCCAGACCCCGCAACCGCCTTCATAGACCCATTCATGGAGCCCAAAACTCTGGTGATGATATGCGACATCTACGACCCCATCACAAGAGAAAGGTATGGCAGGGACACACGCTACATTGCCCAGAAGGCAGAGCAGTATCTCAAGCAAACCGGCATAGGAGACACCGCCTACTACGGACCTGAGGCGGAGTTTTTCATCTTTGACTCTGTGGAGTTTGGCACATCTGCCAACTATGCCTTCTGGAGGATAGACTCAGAGGAAGGCTGGTGGAACAGAGAGATAACCTCTTCTGGCTACAAGATACCCCACAAGAGGGGCTACTTCCCTGTGCCACCCCTGGATAAGGTCCATGGACTCAGGAACGAGATGGTCTCCATCATGTCCCAGCTGGGCATTGTAGTTGAGCTCCATCATCATGAAGTGGCAACCGCAGGACAGGGAGAGATAGACATTCGCTACGACTCTCTAGTCAATCAGGCAGACAAGCTTTTCCTGTATAAATACATAGTCCGTATGGTGGCCCACAAGTATGGAAAGTTTGCCACCTTTATGCCCAAAGTGCTTCCCAACGACAACGGTTCTGGTATGCATACCCACTTCTCCATATGGAAAGAAGGTCAGAACCTTTTTGCGGGGTCTGAATACGCAGGAGTTTCAGAAATATGTCTGTATGCTATAGGTGGTGTTCTCAAGCACGGACCAGCCCTTACCGCCTTTACAAACCCCACAATTAACTCCTATCACAGGCTTGTGCCCGGCTTTGAGGCACCAGTAAGGCTTGCCTACTCTGCAAGGAACCGCTCTGCCGCCATAAGGATACCCACTTACTCTCCCTCTCCAAAGGCAAAGAGAATTGAAATACGCTTCCCAGACCCCACATCAAATCCCTACCTTGCCTTCTCTGCCATACTCATGGCTGCCATAGATGGTATTGAAAACCGCATACATCCTGGAGAGCCCTTTGACAAAGACATATACTCACTGCCTCCAGAAGAGCTCAAGGACATACCTCAGCTTCCGGGCTCACTGGAGGAGTCTCTCAAGGCGCTGGAAAACGACTACGAGTTTCTCCTCAAGGGTGGGGTCTTTACCGAGGAGCTTATAGAAACATGGATAAGCTCCAAGAAAAAAGAGATAGACGAGATAAGGTTCATACCCCATCCGAAAGAGTTTGAGCTTTACTTTGACATTTAAGTAAAAAACCGCCCCGCCCTCAGTGCGGGGCAAAGGAGGAGATAGAATGCGTCGCGCAGGAAGTATTATACCACTACTTCTGGTAAGCCTCTCCTTTGCAGGGGAGCAGGCTCCAAAGTTGGACACTGGAGACACTGCGTGGCTTCTTGTGTCTTCCGCCCTTGTCATGCTCATGACACTGCCCGGTCTTGCCCTCTTTTACGGAGGCATGGCAAAGAAAAAGGACACCCTCAACACCATAGCCATGTCCTTTGTCGCCTACTGTATTGCGTCGCTTGTATGGTTTGCCTACGGCTACAGCCTTGCCTTTGGAGAGGATATTGGGGGCATAATAGGCAGCGCCAGCAAGCTCTTTCTGAGCGGTGTGGGAGTGAGCAGTCTGCAGGGGACTATCCCCGAGCTTCTTTTTGTCATGTTCCAGCTGACCTTCGCAGCCATAACCGTTGCCCTTGCCAGCGGTTCTTTTGTGGAGAGGCTAAAGTTCTCAGCGTGGGTGGTCTTTGTGTTTCTGTGGGTGAGCCTGGTTTATGTTCCCATAGCCCACTGGGTCTGGGGCGGTGGCTTTCTGGCAAAGGACGGAGCCCTTGACTTTGCTGGTGGAACTGTGGTGCACATAAATGCAGGTATAGCCGGTCTTGTGGGTGCTCTTATACTTGGCAGGCGGAAGGATGCGGTGCTTCTTCCCAGCAACCTGCCCCTTGTGGTGCTTGGTGCGGGCCTTCTCTGGTTTGGATGGTTTGGCTTTAACGCAGGCTCCGCTGTGGGTGCTAACGGGCTTGCGGCGGTTGCCATGCTCAACACCAACATAGCCACCGCAACTGCCGCCCTTGCGTGGATGTTCACCGAGTGGCTTCACAGGAAAAAGCCCACCGTCCTCGGGCTCGCCTCTGGAGTCATAGCAGGACTTGTGGCAATCACCCCAGCAGCAGGTTTTGTGAACGTGGTGGGAGCCTTCATAATAGGGCTTATCGCAGGAATTGTCTGCTACTTTATGGTGGCAGAGGTAAAGCAAAAGCTGGGTTACGATGACGCCCTTGATGTGTTTGGTATACATGGAGTGGCTGGCATAATAGGTGCGGTTCTTACCGGAGTCTTTGCAGACCCATCCATAAACGAGGCAGGTAAAGGGCTTCTCTATGGAAATCCGGGACAGTTGTTTATACAGCTGTGGTCTGTGGTGGTGACCATAGTATACAGCGGTGTAATGACAGCCATAATCCTCTTCATAGCCAGGGCTCTTACCGGCCTCAAGGTTGGAGAAGAGGAAGAGGTTGGAGGACTTGACAGGTCCCAGCACGGAGAAAGTGCATACAACATCTCATAAGGAGGTATAGACATGAAGAAGCTTGCTTTAATTACCGCAGTTCTTGGAGGCTTCAGCCTCAGCAATGCCCTTGAGCTAAAGACCGACTTTCTCGGCACCCTCAACATAAGCGGAGCCCTGACGGGCTATATGCTCCACAGCAACAACACCTCTGACACAAAGAAAACCCGTTACGATGTGGGCTCAGCCCTCATAAACATATCAAAGCCTGCAGAACCCTTTGGCTTTACCCTTATTGGCGGTGCCTATGCGACCCCTGTAGTGGGAGTGGGACTCTTAAAGACTTCAGACAGCACCGACCTGTTCAGTCCTCTTCCCGTGGCTTACCTTGAATACGCACCCATAAAGGGACTTTCCCTTCAGGCAGGAAAGCTACCCACCATAATAGGCTACGAGTCTGCCTTTACATACCTTAACAACTACGTTCAGAGAGGACTCATATGGAACATGCAACCCGTCATAAACAACGGTGTAAGACTCACCTACAGCACAGACCTCTTTACGGTAAAGGTGGGTGTAAACGATGGCTTTTATACTCTCAGCACAACACATCCAAAGCCAGCCTTTGAAGGAAGTATAGGAATAACGCCCATCAAGGACGCTTCCCTGTCTTTTAATTTTATAATCCCAGATAAAAGCTCAAGACCCAACGATACCGCCTTCCCTGCCAACAAGAGAGAGTTTAACGCTCTTGCCGCCTATACCTTTGATAGGCTCTCCTTTGGTATGGACTTTATGTATGTGGAAGCGCCCAGAGACGCTGAAGCTGGAGTGCCTGCAAAGGCAAAGGCAAGCGGAGGCTGTTTGCACTTCTCTTATGACCTAAAGCCCATTAAATTATCCGGAAGGGTGGAGTATGTAAAGGACAACTCGGATGCCGGAGGCATAGACCTTGTGGGTTTAGGGGATGGAAACAAAGGATGGACCTTTACCCTCACGCCTGCTTACCAGAAGGGTCCTCTCATGGTAAGGGGTGAAGTCTCTTATGTAAAGGCGGACAACCCCTTTACCTCAAACAACAAAAAGAGTCAGACAAGGCTGGGACTGGAGGTAGGCTTCCTGTTCTGAGGTGCCGCGCCTTGCCCCCTTCCCGGGGGTGTTTTTTAAATGTGATTGAAGAGTATGTGAGGTTTGTCTTATTAAACTATGGTAAAGGCGGTTCTTTTTGACATTGATGGAGTTCTGTGTATAAGGGACAGGCTGATAGAAGGTGCACCTGAAGCCTTTGAAAGGATAAAAAAACACTTTAGAGTAGCCCTTGTCACCAACACCACAAGGGTGTCTTCCAGAACAACCTTTACAAGGTTGCGGTCTCTGGGTTTTAAGGTTGAAGAGGAAGAACTTTATACAGCTCTGAGAGTCTCCAGGATATTCCTCTCGAAGAACAGCGCCAGCGCCTTTATACTTGCTACAGATGAAGTCATGGAAGAGTTCAGAGGTCTGGAAGTCTACCCCCTAAAATATGTGCTCGTGGCGGATGCCTATAAGAGCTTTACATACGAAAACCTCAACACAGCCTTCAGACTTCTCCTTGAAGGGAAAGAACTTCTCGTTTCTGCACCAAACAGATACTTTATGGACACTGACGGCAAGCTCTCTCTCGATGCAGGACCCTTCTGCAAGGCTCTTGAATACGCCTCAGGAAAGAGTGCAAGGGTGCTTGGGAAGCCTTCTGAAGACTTTTTTAGGATTGTTTTGGAGAAGTTAGATGTGTCATCAGAAGAAGCACTCATGGTGGGGGACGACATAGAATACGATGTGCTGGGAGCTCAAAGGCTTGGCATGAAGGGATGTCTTGTCAAAACTGGTAAGTTCAGACCAGAGGACCTGACCAAGGGAAAGCCGGATTTCCTTATAGATTCTGTGAGGGACTTGCCCCGTCTTCTTGGGTTGTAAAAGGTTTCTCTTTCAGAGCTATGATACAATAAGGATAATGAGATTTTCATTTTTTCCCTTCGTCATCGCGCTCACAGGTTGTTCAATGATAGAGGGCAGTCATGTGGTCTCCTGTGAGCCCGTGCTCGGCAGGGATGCCCTTAGACCTGCAGTGTGTGGCAAGTGCCACATAAAGGTGGAAGCGGGCAGACTTGTGATAACTCCCGCAGAGGATTGCCCTGCCTATCAGGTTTACAGGTGCACCACAAGGGATGGAAAAAGCTTTTTCATAAACAACCTTGGATGTAAGCCTTACGAAGAAAAGAAGTGAATGGAAATACTTCTGGCACCTGCCATTTTTCTTCTGACACTCCTTCTTGTATTAGCCCGGCCATGGGGTATTGGTATAGGCTGGTCTGCATGGCTGGGTGCAGGTCTTGCCCTTGTTTCTGGTCTTATAAGTCCTGAGGATATCCTCTACATCGCCAGACTAGTGTGGGACGCCACACTTGCCTTTGTGTTTCTTATATTCATCTCCATAATCCTTGACAGGGCTGGCTTTTTTGAGTGGTTTGCTCTGAAAGCCATACATATGGGGGGTGGGAAGGGAATGTACCTTTTCCTGTCCCTCATGCTCCCTGGAGCCCTCATATCCGCCATCTTTGCCAACGATGGCTCAGCCCTTATGCTCACGCCCATCATTTACTCCAAGATAAAGCACCTGAACCTTCCCAGAAGACACATACTCCCCTACATAATGGGTGCAGGCTTTATCTCTGACACAGCAAGCCTTCCCCTTGTAATATCCAACCTCACCAACATAATAACCGCCCACTACTTCCGCATAAGCTTCTGGGAGTATGCCTTCTATATGCTTCTGCCCAACGCAGTGTCCGTGCTGCTTAGTCTTTTGGTGCTCTACCTTTTCTACCGCAGAGACCTCATAAAGACGTACGATAAGGAGGTTGTCCAGAGCCTTCCACCAGGGTATGCCATAAGGGACGGCTTTATCTTTCGCATGGGCTTTGTGGTCACGGGGCTTCTGGGTCTTGCCTTCCTCTGCCTTGAGCTCCTTAGAATAGAGGTGCCTGTCTCTGTAGTGCTCGGGGGATGTGCTCTCCTTCTTGCTCTTTCCACTTTCAAAAACAAAGAGGTCAGACTGAAAGAAGTTTTTCTCTTTACGCCCTGGAACATCGTGTTTTTTTCAATAGGTATGTATGCAGTGGTCTATTCCTTCAAGAGGGTGGGCTATACGGACAGCATCTCTTGGATAATAAGGGAGCTTTCAGACTATGGAGAGTTGATTGCAATTCTGGGCACGGGCCTTTTGTCTGCATCCCTCTCTGCGGTTATGAACAACCTGCCAACGGTCATGACCATGAACATTGCCATATCAGAGGCTGGGCTAAGCGAGGAGCTAACCCGTGCCCTCGCCCTTGCCAACATAGTGGGAACCAACATAGGACCCAAGCTCACCCCAATAGGCTCACTGGCAACCCTTCTGTGGCTTCATGTTTTACGGCATAGAGGCATACACATAGGCTGGTGGTATTACATGAAGGTAGGCTTTGTGCTTACACCACCTGTGCTTCTCGGAACTCTCTTTTCTCTCTGGCTGTCTCTATGGCTTTTAGGGCGTGTATGAATGAGCTAACCCCTCAAGGTTCATTATATCTCTCAAGCCCACCACCTTTCCCACCACCATAACCGCAGGAGGCTTTACCTCAGGAGGGTTCTCAGAAAGCTCCTTCAGGCTTGTTATCACAACCCTCTGCCCAGAGGTTGTCCCCCTCTCTACAAAGGCAACAGGCTCATCTGGACTCCTACCCACCTCCATGAGCCTCCTTGCTATCTCCTGCCTGTTAGAAACAGCCATGAGAAATACAAGTGTGTTTATCCCCTTAAGGCTCCCCCAGTCTATGCTGGAGCTTCCCTTTCTCGGGTCCTCGTGCCCTGTTATCACAGCAAAGGAGGAGGAAATGCCCCTCAAGGTTAGAGGAATACCCGCATAGGCAGGGACAGCTATGGCAGAGCTTACCCCCGGAACCACCTCAAAGTCTATGCCATGCTGAGCCAGAAAGAGAGCTTCCTCACCGCCTCTTCCAAAGACAAAGGGGTCACCACCCTTGAGCCTCACCACAGTTTCCCTTGTATGAGCATACTGAAGCAGAAGCTCGTTTATTCTTTCCTGTTCCATAAGATGCCTGCCATCTTCTTTTCCCACGTATACCAGCTCACAGTCTGGTCTTGCAAGCAGAAGAATCTCAGGGTTTACGAGCCTGTCGTAGAGTATGACCTCTGCAGACCTTATGAGCCTGTAGGCCTTGAGGGTAAGAAGCTCCATATCTCCTGGACCTGCTCCCACAAGGTAAACCTTACCCATCCTTAAAAGCCCTTTCAAGTTCTCTAACTGCGAAGCTGAGCCTTTCCTTTTCAGGAATCAGGACTCTCAGGACGCCATTCTCAAAGAGAGCCTGTGCGGTGGTTGTTCCCATGGCAACGGAAAGAAGTTTCTGGTTCATTCTGTTGCTGAGCTCAGAATGCACTCCCTTTTCTTTCGCCCTTCTGTATAGATGTCTTACCTGAAAGGCAGAGGTAAAGAGCACCGCATGGTAAAAGCCCTTCAAAAGCCTGTCAATGAAGGTGTCAATCTTCTCACTGTCAGGCACATACCTGTAAACCCAGACCTTTATCAGATTGCCATCTCTGCCGTATACAAACCTTTCCAGCTCTGGCAGGTCTTCCCCGAACATCTGGATAAGGATGGACTTACCTTTTATATCCATTTTTCTCAGGAGCTTTACTATATCCGATGTGCTTTCCACTGGAGTGGCACTGTAGCCCCTTCTGGCAAGAGCACCCCTTGCCTTGTAGCCCCGAACCACAATGTGGGCTTTTAGGAGAAGGCTGTTGAGCCTGTGTAAAAGGCCATGACGCTCCGCTATTTCAAAAAGCCTCTCCGCACCCTCCCCTGTGGTGAAAACAAAATAAGACGGTTCTTCTTCCATAGCTCTTTTGAGTGCCTCATACACCTCCTGCTCTGGCAGATACTCTATCCTCACTATCTCTTCCACATATGGCTTTCCTCCCATCTGACTTATCTTTTCCACTATCTCCTCAACTCTTCTTGTGGCACACACTGCAATCCTCTTCCCTCTTAAACTCATCCCACAGCCTCCACCTTGACGTGTGTAAACTTCAGCTCTGGCTGTTTTGATACCGGGTCTGTGCGGTTTTCTGTAAGCGTGTTTATGACCGCACCATACCTCAATCCGTAGCCAAAGGGGGCAAAGAGGTGACCGCACTTTATCTCTCCAAACCTTACCTTCAGCACCGTATCACCCCCTGAGGAAACCAGCTTCACGCAATGATTCTCCCCTATTCCGAATCTTTCCCTATCTTCCCTGCTCATGAGAAGAAAAGGCTCCTCTTCACCTCTGAGGAGTTCGGGACTTTTGCCGGTTCTTGTCATGGTGTGCCACTGGTTTTTGGTCCTTCCCGTTATAAGAATAAAGTCCCCATCTCTGTGCTTGTAGGTTGTGGGGTGCATTCTTGCCTTACCGCTCTCTGTAGGAAAGACCAGGTCCGGGTAAAGCCATCTTCCACCCCATCTCTGGGGGAGCTCCTCCCTCTCAAACCTGCTTATATCACAGAGCCTTCCCTCTGTCGCCTTTTTGAGTTCTGCGAATATTTCACCGGAGCTTGTATAGGAAAAGAACTCTCCATAGCCAAGTCTCTCCGCAAGCTCCTTGAAGATGAGCCAGTCCGGCTTTGCCTCTCCCAGCGGTTCTGAAAACTTCTCGCAGTAGCTCACCGTCCTGTCTGAGCCGGTCATGACCCCTTCCTTTTCACCCATCTGTGCGGCGGGAAGCACAAGGTTTGCAAAAGAGCAGGTATCAGTCCAGTATGCATCCTGAACCACGAGAAAAACCTTCTCAAAAGCCTCCCACACGCTTTTAAGGTCGGGAAGGGTTAACGCAGGGTTTGTGCATACAACCCAGAGAAACTTTATCTTTCCCTCAAGCATAAGATGCACTGCGTCAGTTATGGTCGGACCAGGCTCAGCCCTTATGCTACCATGGGGTATGCCCCAGAATTCTTCCATAAAGCTCCTGTCCTCTTTCTTCCTTACATCCCTGTATCCGGGCAGTCCACTGGAAAGGTAACCCATCTCCCTGCCACCCATGGCGTTGGGCTGTCCGGTGAGAGAGAAGGGGCATCCCCTTGAGTTGAGCCTTCCCGTCGCAAGATGAAGGTTAATGAGGCTCAGGTTGTTCATGAGGGCATTGGGTGACTGGTTGAGCCCCTGACACCAGAAGGAGATGAGCTTTTTACTGAAGGCATACAGTTCCGCAAGCATGTAAATCTCCTTTTCCTCTATTTCACATATGCGTGAGGCAAGCTCTGGGGGATATTTGAGGGCGTTTTCCACAGCCTCTTCAAAGCCTTCCACATGTTTCTTCACAAACTCCTCGTTTATCCATCCCTTCCTGTAGAGAAGGCAAAGCACGGAGTTGAAAAGCACCGTATCGGTGCCAGCCCTAAGTTGTATGTGCATGTCCGCCTTCCTTGCAGTCTCTGTTTTTACCGGGTCTATTACCACTATCTTTGAGTGGGGATTTCCATGTCTTACTTTCATAACTCTTTTGAAAAGCACTGGGTGGGTCCACAGGGCGTTTGAGCCTGCAAAGACAAAGGCCTCTGAGTCTTCTATGTCCTCATAAGAGCAGGGAGGACCGTCAGAGCCAAAGGAGAGCCTGTAGGCGGTCGCAGGCGTTGCCATGCACAGCCTTGAGTTGGCGTCTATGTTGTTAGTTCTCAGAAAGCCCTTTACAAACTTGTTTATAAGGTATATCTCCTCCGTCATGAGCTGTCCTGAAAGGTAGAAGTAGACCTCCTCAGGGCTAAGGCTCTGCAGTCTTGAAGCAACTATGCGGTATGCCTCTTTCCAGCCGATTTCCTTAAAGGGGTCTTTTTTGTTTTCTCTGAAGAGGGGCTTTAAGAGCCTGTCTTTTTGCATGACCTTAGGATAGTAAAGGGGCTTTTGACAGAGGTCTCCCCTTGAAGCTGTATGCTCCCTGTCGCCCCTCACCTTCCCCTCCTGAAAAAGGAGGCCACAGCCAACACCGCAGTATGGGCACTGAAACCTCATGCCACTTCCTTTTTCCTCAGCCTTTCTCTCAGGGTGTAGAGAAGGTGTTCTTTTAGCTGGGTGTATTCTCTTGTCTTTATCAGCTCTTCCCTGAGCCTTGGTCTCCTTATGTCCACAGAGAGTATCTCGTAGACCCTCGCGGATGGTCCGTTGCTCATGACCACTATGCGGTCAGACATGTATATGGCTTCCTCTACATCATGGGTGACCATCAGAACCGTCTTTTTGTCCCTTTCCCATATTCTCAGAAGCTCGTCCTGAAGGGTTGCCCTTGTGAGGGCGTCCAGAGCTCCAAAGGGCTCGTCAAGGAGGAGCACCTTGGGGTCCACTGCCAGAGCTCTGACCAGTGCAGTCCTCTGCTTCATACCTCCAGAGACCTGAGAGGGTAGCTTGTGTCTGTGTTCCCAGAGTCCTGCAAGGCGAAGAAGCTCTTGAGCCCTCACTGTCATCTCCTTCAGACTCTCTCCAGAAAAAAGGGACCTCACCGCCACCATCACGTTTTCATACAGAGAAAGCCACGGCAGGAGGGAATAGTTCTGAAAAACCACAGCCCTGTCTGGTCCGGGCTCTGTTATTTCTTTCCCATCAAGGGAAACAGAGCCCTCCGCAGGTCTCACAAGCCCCGCCACTACCCCAAGGAGAGTGGACTTTCCACAGCCCGAATGCCCTATTATGCTTACAAACTCCCCTCTGTCTATCAGCAAGTCAAGTTCCTTGAGCACCACATTGTTTCCAAACCTAACCGTCAGGTTAAATATCTCTAAATAAGCTCTCATCTCTTACCTCCTCGCCTTCTCCGACAGCTTTGTAAGCACAAGGTCAATGGCAAGACCCACAAGCCCTATAAGGATTATGGCGGACAGCACGTTTTCAAGGTTTAGAGCGTTCCAGGAATCCCATACAAAAAAGCCAATACCCGTGCCACCGGCCAGCATCTCCGACGCCACTATAACCATCCATCCAATACCAAGACTAAGCCTGAAGCCTGTGAGCATATACGGAAGAGTGTGGGGCAGGAGCACCTTCGTGATGTATATGTGAGCTGGAAATTTGAAGACTCTTGACACGTTTCTAAAGTCCTCAGGCACAGAGGAGGCACCCACTGCAGTGTTTATGAGGGTGGGCCAGAGGGAGGTAATGGTTATCACAAAGATGGACGCCTCGTTGGAGTTTTTCATCAGAGCAAGACCTATGGGAAACCACGCCATGGGCGAGACTGGTCTGAGAAGCTGAACCACCGGGTTGAAGATGCTTCTCATCTTTGAGCTAATCCCAATTAGAAAACCCACGGGAACTGCTATAAGAGAACCTATGAGAAAGCCTATGAAGACCCTCTTGAGGGATGCAAGCATCTGCCAGCCTATGCCCTTGTCGTTGGGACCGCTATCGTAGAAGGGGTTAGAAAGAAGACTGGCAAGGTTTTTGAAAGTGCTGAGTGGACCGGGAAGGTCTTTGAGAAAAAAGGAGAGGAGGGACCACAGAAGAACAAAGAGGAAGATGCCAAAAAGTGAAAGTATAAGAGCGGTCGCCATCCCCTTAAGGGTGCTGAGGTCTAAAGATGGTTTTATGAACCTTGAAATCTTAGCCTTTTCAGTCTGCACCATTTTAGACCTCCTTGACTTTGTACGCTCTGATGGACTCCTCTGGCTTGTTGGGGTCAAAGACAACTCCATCTATAAAACCGCTCAGAGGCTTCATGTCATCGTCTTTTACGCTCAACTTCATCTCCCTGGCAACTTCCATAAACAGGGGCTTGTCTATGAGCTTTTTCGCAATTCCCAAGTAGTCGGGTCTTTCCTTTATCATCCCCCACCTTCTGTATTGGGCGAGGAAAAAGATTCCGTAGGAATACTTAGGAAGGTTAACATCACCTTTCTTGAAAAAGAGCATGTAGTCGTCCCTGTAGGTGTGCTCTCCAAGACCCTTCCCGAGGTGGTATACGCCCAGAAGCCTTGTTTCAATATCTTCAGGCTTTGCGTTTACATATTTTGCAAGCACCTTTGAAGCCTCTTTTCTGTTTTTCATGTCATCAAGCCACATGCTGGCTTCTATTACCGCCTTCATGATTGCCTTGGCTTCTTCTCTGTTCTTACTCAGATATTCCTCATTGAACACAAGGGCTTTTTCTGGGTGGTGTTTCCATATGTCCTGAGTGGCAAGGTGGGTAAAGCCTATGCCTTCTCTGACAGCCACTTCATTCCATGGTTCACCCACGCAGTATCCGTCCATGTTGTTCACCTTCATGTTGGCGACCATCTGAGGGGGTGGTATGGGTATGACCCTCACCTCCTTTGGGTTTATACCGCAGGCGCCGAGCCAGTATCTGAGCCATATGTCATGAGTTCCTCCGGGGAAAGTCATGGCAAAGGTAACATTCCTCCCCTTACCCTTTAGCTCATCCACAACCGCCTTTACCTTGCTTATCTCTCTGAAGCCCACCTTTCCCCCAAAATCCTCCTGAGAGAGAGTTATAGCCTGACCGTTGAAGTTAAGGATCATTCCTATGGGCATCACCCTGCCGGCAGGACCACCTATGCCCATGTGAACTGAGAAGGGCATGCCAAACAGGCAGTGGCTGGCTTTGAGTTCTCCGTTGAGCAGTTTGTCCCTGACGTTTGGCCAGCTTGCCTCCTTTGATATTTCCACACTTACGCCATGCTTTTTGTAGAGCCCAAGCTCTTGAGCCATCACAACGGAGGCACAGTCAGTCAGGGGTATGTAGCCTATTCTGAGTTTTGCCTGAGCTTTGCTTATGTAGGGTCCAGCCAGACCCGCGCCCGCAAGGAGCATGGAGCTTTTCCTGATAAAGTCTCTCCTGTTCATACTTTACCTCCTTTCAGAATTTTTTGTAGTAAAGCCATTTGCCGTTGAAACAGAGAAGCATCCTGGGATTACCCTGAGAATCCTCCACCCTGCTAAGGTCTATGGACATGTCTATTGCACTCATTATTCCATCCCCAAAAAGTTCATGAGCTACGTCCTTTATAACCGGACCGTATAGGAGCACTATCTCATACAGCCTGTAGACAAAGGGGTCAGTGGGTGGCCATGGCTGTGAAGGAGACCTGTAGGGAGCTTTCATGAAAACATGTTTTGCCTCTTCGGGTAGCTCAAGAATCCTGACAAGAATATCTGCCTCCTCTTCTGTTGCCTGCCCATAGCCGTAAAGTAGCATGGCAGTGTATAGAGGGCTTTTGCCAATCTCCTTTGCCAGACTTTCCCACGTCAGTCCTTTCCTATCTTTCATCCACAGGACAAGGTTTCTCAGCTCTTCTCTGGTAATAGGCTTCATCTCACTACCTCCTCCCTTTTACCAGTCCTTATGGTCCAGACCTCCTCAACCGGGCAGACAAAGACCTTGCCATCACCAAACATGCCAAGGCTTGCGTGCTTTTTTATAATCTCCACCACCCTTTCCACATCCTCATCCCGAACCGCTATTAGCAGGAGTGTCTTGGCAAGCTCCAGATAGACTGCATCTCCAAACTTTAGTCCCCCCTCCCTCCCCCTCCCCACTACATCCATCACAGTAAACCCTCTAAAACCCCTCTCCTCAAGAGCTTCTACTACTTCGTAGAGCTTCTCTGGCCTAATGATTGCCTTCACCATCTTCATGACATACCTCCCATCACAAAAATCTTCCCATCGCCGTAGTGGCCTGTATATGCAACCCTGAGAATCCGGCTGACCACATCGTTGTAGAGAGCATCCTCTACCCAGCTCAGGATGAGGACCTTTGGAATCATTGAGGTAAAAACACCCTTTCTGGTTGAGTAGCCAATACCACCTTCTTTCCCCTTTCCAAGAACTGGTTTTGATACATAATCAAGCCCCATCTCATGAAGGAGAGCCTTTACATCCTGAGCCTTCTCTCGCCTGACTATGACTATTAGCTCCTTCAACCTTAACCTCCTTCACCTCCCATGAGTGCAAAATTCATACCAGCGGGCTTGGAGGGCTTAAAGCCCTCAGAATACTGGTTTTGCTACATGAAGAATATGCATCTTTTATGAAAAAATGTTAACAATTTTGTAATTATGTAAACAAAGGAAGCCTTTTCTGCTAAGCAATCCCCCTTGAACTATGGGCACTTGAGCCACTTGTCTCACAGGCTCTGTGGCACGCTTATTGCTTAACAGACTTGTAGAGGAGGTTATGCATGAAGGTTTTTGTGGTAGGTGCGGGCATGGCAGGTCATGCCCTTGTGGAGGAACTCTTAAAAGCAGGCCAAGCCGTGGAGATTCACCTTTTTGGTGAGGAAAGAAGCCTTCCTTATAACAGGATATTCCTTTCAGACATAATAGCCGGCAGGAAACTGCCATCACAGTTAATCCTGAAAAGCTACCAGAGATACGAAGAGGAGGGGGTGAAACTGCACCTTGGCGAGCGCATGGAGAGGATATTTCCGGATACCAAAAAGATAATTACCTCAAGGGGCAGTGTTTATTCCTACGACAGGCTTGTTCTGGCATTGGGCAGTGTTCCCAGCATGCCCCCAGTGAAAGGGGTGGAGAAGAAGGGTGTTTTCACCTTCAGAAATATGGGGGATGTATACGGAATCCTTGAAATGGCAAGGGTTTCAAAGAGGGCAGTGGTAATAGGTGGTGGTCTGCTCGGTGTAGAGCTCTCCTCTGCCCTCAGGGAGGCTGGGCTTGATGTCTCTCTTGTCCATATTCTTGACAGGCTAATGGAGCAGTGGCTGGACGAAACTGCCAGCAGGATGCTCTCAAGAAAGCTTGAGGGAATGGGTATAAGGGTTTTGCTCGGCAGTAGGACGGTGGAAGTGATGGGGGAAAGGAAGGCGGAGGGTATTAGACTCTCTAACGGTGAGGTGCTTGAGGGGGATTTTGTGGTTTTTGCCACAGGCGTGAGACCAAACACTTCACTGGCTGTTGCGAGCGGTCTGAAGGTCAACAGGGGTATACTGGTCAACGACTTTCTTGAGACCTCCGCTCAGGATGTGTATGCGGTGGGCGAATGTATAGAGCACAGAGGAAGAACCTTTGGACTGCTTAGCCCTGTGATGGAGCAGGTAAGGGTTTGTGCCAGAAACCTCCTCTACGGCAACGCAGAGAGGTATGAAGGTTCCTTTGAGCATGCCCTTCTTAAGGTTGCCGGCGTCAGGCTTCTTTCCGCCGGAAAGGTTCACGAGACGGAAGAGGACGAGACAGCCCTTTACATGGATAGGGAAAACTACAGAAAAGCGGTGGTTAGCAAGGGCAGGCTCGTGGGTGTGATACTCTACGGAAACCTCTCTGGGAGCGAGAGGATGCTCAGCATGATAAAGTCTGGGGAGGGGATAAGGGATTTCAGCTTCCTCATAAAAGACCTTGTGGTGGAGGAAAGGGAGCTAAAGCCCGAGGACATGGTGTGCAACTGCAATCTTGTCTCTTACGGAGAACTTCTTAAGGCAATTAGGGGAGGTGCAAGGACTCTTGAGGATATCCAGAGGCTCACAAAAGCCTCCACATCCTGCGGTAGCTGTGCACCCCTTGTGGAAGACATACTCAAAAAGCATGTAAAGGCAAGACCCCAGAGGATAAACAAGGTGGAAGAATACAAAAGAGCTAAACATCCCTTTGAAAGGAACCTCATGGAAAGTCTCATAAACTGGGCAGAGGATGGAGACTGGCAAAAGGTGCCGGAAGAGGACAGGGAGATTGGGCTCAAGTGGTATGGAGTGTTTTACAGAAAAGCGACGCCGGGCTACTTCATGGTAAGGGTCAGGATAACTCATGGAAAGCTGAGCTCCGAGCAGGCCCTTGTGCTTGCCCATCTTTCAAAGAAGTTTGGCAAGAATGATGTGGACATAACCTCAAGACAGCAGATTCAGCTCAGATGGATAGAGCTAAAAGACTTGCCGAAGGTGCTTGAAGCCATTGAGGCGGTAGGTCTGACCACCCTTCAGACGGGTATGGATAACATAAGAAACATCACGGGAGACCCACTTTCTGGTCTTGTGGAAGAGAGCTTCATAGACACACTTCCAATAGCAAGGAGGATAACGGAGGTATTCCTTGGAAAGAAGCAGCACGCTGACCTTCCCCGAAAGTTCAACCTGGCGTTGCTTGGCTCAAAGCATGACTGCATAAACTGCAGGTTCAACGACCTTTGCTTTTCTCTTGCAGTCAAGGATGGGAAACTGGGCTTTAATGTCTACGGCGGTGGAAAGATAGGCTCTGGAGGACCAGAACCAGCCCTTGACCTTAACATATTCCTGCTGCCCTATGAGGCGGTTGAAGTAAGCAAAACAGTCTTTGAGCTTTACTCTGATATGGGAAACAGAGAAGACAGAAACAAAAACAGGTTTTACTTCCTTATAAAGGAGCTTGGCATAGAAGGTCTGAGAAAGGAGCTTGAAAGAAGGCTTCTGAGAAGACTGCAGGAAAGGGGTGAAGACCTTGTGGAAAAATGGGGAGAGAGGGAGGGAATAATAAGGCAAAGGAACGGGCTCTACGCGGTAAGCATGATTGTTCCCGGTGGAATCTTTACAGGTGAAGACCTTGAGATGGTCGCATATCTTTCAAGAAAATACGGCAGTGGGGAGCTCAGGCTGAGCGTGTATCAGAACGTATACATAGTTAACGTGCCTGAGGAAAACCTCAGCGAGCTTCTCAGCCATCCCATATTTGAAAAATACCCCATATCCACATCACCTTACTTTACAAACCTTATTGCCTGTCAGGGTAGCAGAACCTGTGCCTTTGGAGTTATAGAGAACAAGCCCGATGCCCTCAAACTTGCAAATTATCTATCCCAGCAACTGCCTACAGAAAAGCCCATAAGGATGCACTGGTCTGGATGTGCCAAAGGCTGTGGACAACACGGTGCGGGAGACCTTGGCTTCGTGGGAACAAAGATGAAGGAAAAGGGAGAGGTTGTGCTTGCGGTAGATGTATTTGTAAGAGGTAGAAAGATAAGCACTGTGCCTCTGAGTGATTTGAACGAGTATGTTAAAAAGATGATAATGGAAGGTGCAGTATGAAAGCTCTTGCGATAAGACATGTAAAGATTGAGCATCTGGGGTTGCTTGAACCCATCTTGCAGGAACTTGGCATAGTGTGGGAGTATCTGGACACCTCAGAAGGTCAGAACCTCAAAGGAGCTCTTGAGGAATACTCACTCCTTATAGTCCTTGGGGGCTACATGGGTGCCTACGAAGAGAAGATGTATCCCTTTCTGAGCTACGAATATAGAATCATGGAAAAGGCACTGAAGAAGGACATACCCATCCTCGGTATATGCCTTGGCTCTCAGATGCTTGCCAGAGTGCTTGGTGCGAGGGTCTACAGGGGAGAGAGGGGAAAGGAGATAGGATGGATGAAGGTATACAAAACCGGTGAGCACGACTATTTCAGGGATTTTCCACAGGAGCTCACCGTCTTTCAGTGGCACGGGGACACCTTTGACCTACCCTCTGGTGCTGTCAGAGTTTACTCTTCCGAAAAGTATGAAAATCAAGCCTTTGTTTACAATAGGGCGGTGGGTCTTCAGTTTCATATAGAGGTGGACATAAATATGGTACATGAGTGGATGCAAACAAGTAAGGAAGAACTAAGTGAAGAGGCTATAAAAATAAATGAAATTCTTGGCTCTTATGCTGACGGGCACATTGCACTGCTCCATAGGCTTCTTAAGGTTATGTTGTTTAACGAATAAAACCCTCCCCTATCCCCGACACGAGAAAGGGCTCATACAGA
This sequence comes from Aquificaceae bacterium, assembly GCA_037481935.1. Classification (NCBI taxonomy): domain Bacteria; kingdom Pseudomonadati; phylum Aquificota; class Aquificia; order Aquificales; family Aquificaceae; species Aquificaceae bacterium. The sequence continues at coordinate 91,919 of JBBFKQ010000007.1, forward strand.
GCTTAGGGTAACTTTTTCAAGATTTTGAACTTCTGACTTCTTTAATCTTTCTTGCAGGGTATTGAGAAGATGTTTTTTTATCTCCAGATACTCTTTATCGTTAAGCAATTCCGACCTGTTTCTAGGCCTCTTTATGGCTACGCTAACTATCTCGTATATTTTGGCGGAGGGACCGTTACTCATTACTACTATTCGGTCAGAAAGATAGATGGCTTCGTCCACGTCGTGTGTAACCATAAGAACCGTTTTTTTGTCACTTTCCCATATTTTCAGAAGTTCATCCTGCAGTGTAGCTCTTGTTAGAGCATCAAGAGCTCCAAACGGTTCATCAAGAAGAAGCACTTTCGGATTAACTGCAAGAGCTCTCGCTATGGCTACCCTCTGCTTCATTCCACCAGAAGTCTGAGCTGGATACTTGTCGCTGTGTGCTTCGAGACCCACAAGAGAGAGGTATTTCATAACTATCTCTCTTTTCTGTTGTCTATTTAGTGATTTACCGAGAGCTGAGTCAACAGCATGGTAAACATTTTCATAAAGGGTAAACCACGGAAAAAGACCATAATCCTGAAAAACCACAGCCCTGTCCGGACCAGACTCTGTAATCTCAGACCCATCCAGCAGTATGTTCCCCCTATCAGCCTTTTCTATGCCAGCAACTATTCTCAGAAGGGTGGACTTACCACATCCTGAATGTCCTATTAGAGAAACAAACTCACCACGACCCACATTCAGATATATCCCACCAAGAACTGGGTTTTTACCATAGCTCTTGTAGACTCCATCTATTGTCAAGAACGCTTTCATGCTTACCTCCTCTTGTTATAGTTAAAAGCCTGTTCCAGCTGCACAAAAAGAGAGTCTACGAGTATACCCACTGCTCCTATGAGAAGTATGGCAAATATGACTCCAGATAGGTTGAGATTGTTCCATTCGTTCCAAATAAAATACCCTATACCCCTGTTACCTACCAGCATTTCCGCAGCCACAATTACCATCCATGAAATACCAAAACCCACTCTCATACTGGCTATTACCTGGGGAAGTATTGAAGGCATTAGAACCCTTCTTATAAACCTGAAGCCTCTTATACCAAAAACGCCTGCAACCTCATAATAAGCTTTAGGAATAAATGCAATGGAGGAAGCTACACTGAGCATTATGGGCCAAACGGAACAGATAGCTATCACAAATATTGCTGCGTACTCTGAGTTTCTTGTAAGGGCAAGTCCTATTGGAAGCCACGCTAATGGAGATACTTGTCTGAGAATATGGACATGAGGGTAAAAAGCCCTTCCAAGAACGCCACTAAAGCCAAGTATGATACCGATAGGTATGCCCACTACGCAAGCTATAAAAAAGCCAATCAAAACTCTCTTTATGCTGTGATAGAGGTGAATACCAGCTCCAAAGCTCCCTTCGCTTCTGGAAAAGAAGTTTTCCATTTCTTCTACAGCGAACTCGTAAACCTGCGAAGGTGCAGGGAAAACTTTCAGGAGCTGCCCAGAAAGGGCGAGCAGCTCCCATGAACCAATGAGAAGGGAGGTGGCCACAAGGCTTATGAAGGCAACACTCAGGTTTCTGGAAAGTGCCGCTTTCATGTTTTAAACCCTCCCCTGCCTCCATTTTTCAAAGTCCTTAACATCAAAGGTCTTACCCATAATTCTTTCAGTCTTGTAATCTGCATTAGGCGCCTTGAGACCTAGCTGAGTCATAGCTCTTCTTATGCCTTCAGTATCATATATGGCGTCTGCAGATTTTCTCGGGTCACCCACAGATTTCAGATAGTCCCATCTTGCCATCTGACTGATTATCCATACTGCAAAGCTTTTCCAAGGATATGGGTCAAAATCTATTCTGTCTGATATGCTGTGTTTTCTGCCCTTGCCGTCTTCGAAGTTGCCTGTTAGAACTGCAGATACCACCTGCTCGGGCTGGTTAAGATATTCCCGTGCAGATATGTCTTTTACCAGAGCTTGTCTATTTCTTCTGGCATACTGAGCCGATTCTACAAAGGACAACTGCAAGGCTCTGTATGTATTGGGGAACCTTTTTGAGAATTCCTCCTTAACAGCAAAGGAACAACAAGGATGCCCGTTCCATAGTTCCTTTGAGAGCATGTATATAAACCCAACACCCTCATAAACTGCTCTCTGATTGAAGGGGTCTGGCGCCAGATATCCATCTATGTTTCCCGCAGCTAATGCTGCCACCATGTCCGGTGGTCTCATAGCTCTTATCTGAACATCCTTGTTGGGGTCTACACCTGCAGAGGCTAGATAGTGCCTTAGTAGGAAGTTATGCATTGAGAAATCAAAGGGGACAGCAAGCACCATCCCCTTGAAGTCTGCGGGACCCTTTACTTTATCTCTGTATTTTGAGGATAGGGTTATTGCTTGACCGTTGATGTTTTGCATTGCCACCAAACGTGTGGGTATGGGACTACCGGAAACACCCAGTGAAAGAGCTATAGGTAAAGGAGCAAGCAGATGTGCGCCATCAATTTCACCAGATATGAAAGCGTCTCTTATCTCAGCCCATCCGCTAAACTTTCTCAGTTTGACCTTTAAACCATATTTTTCAAAGAACTTATTTATGCTTGCGGTAAGCAGAGGCGTGGCGCATGTAATGGGTATGAAGCCTATGGTAAGTTCTGGCTTTTCTACATCTTGTGGAGGGGATGCCATTGCAGACTTGATATCGTAAAGCATGGTAAGCATCGCTCCGGCTAAGGCAATGGTAAATTCTCTTCTGTTCATTTGGCTAGCATCCAGAAGGTTGCTGGAGCCATTACAATCGTTACAGGTGCATCCTTCAAGATGGATCAAACCTCTGAGCATCTTGCTGGCTTTGGTTTCCATTGGTTTTACCTCCTTTAAAATTTTTTGTATCTGAGCCATTTTCCATTGAAACTTATAAGCATCCGGTCATTTCCTGCCTCATCAACAACCTTTTTTAAGTCTATGGACATGTCTATGGCGCTCATTATTCCATCCCCAAATATTTCGTGAGCCACATCTTTAATAACGGGCATGTAGAGAAGGACTATTTCATAGAATCTGTATACAAAAGGGTCTGTTGGCGGCCATGGTTGTACCGGTTCTCTGTATGGTGCGCTCTTTAAAATTTCTCTCTGTTGTGCGGTGAGTTCAAAGAGATCACCAAGTAATTTGGTCTCTGAATCATCACATTGTCCGTAACCATAGACAAGCATGGCAGAGTAAACTGGGCTCTTTCCGAGAAACTTTGACACATCCTCCCATGAAAGTCCTTTCCTTAGCTTGGTCTCGAGCATACTCTGTCTAAGCTCTTCCCTCAAATGTCTCATATATTCACCTCCTTGTTAATTTTTTTACTTGCAAACCTATACATTCCAATTTCCTTTCGCTTAATCTTCCTTACCTTTATCTGAACTGCCTTTGAATGCTCATCAATGTGTGTTCCCTGAAAGAGGGCTTTGGCTTCTTGCAAGTTTTCTGTTGCAGCTATCAACTTTTTCATTTTTCTTCCTCTACCTAGACCTTACGCAAAGTAGATGCCAAGGGTCTGCTTCGTCAGAAAAGCTTCAGTACTGTATTTGCATACGAAGGTTATGGTTCTTATATGTTAATTTGTTTACATAAATGTAAAATTGTTAACTCTTGTAACGAAATGCTCTTCAATATCCCAGAGCAGGTTCTATATGGTAATTTGATATGAGGGAGGGCTCCAGCCCTCCGATGAGTATTTAAATTTTTAGAAGTATACTTCGGAATTCACTTGCCTCGGACTGACCCACGAGACCCCTTTCGTGCACCTGCTTGTCAACCCTTGTGGGCTCAAGGGTGGCTATTATGTAGTCCATTGCCCTGTAGGCCTTTGCGGGGTCTCCGCAGGTGTAGACGTCAACGGTAGCAAGACCGTGCTCGGGCCAGGTGTGAATGGAGATGTGGGATTCCGCCAGAAGCACCACGCCGGTGGCGCCGTGGGGCTGGAACTGGTAGTAGTGGGAGGATATTTTGGTGAGGTCTGCTACCTTGACGGCGCTCTCAAGGAGCTGACGCACATCCTCCACCCTGTCAATGAGGTCAGGGTGGACCCCATACAGGTCCGCTAGGATATGCAGTCCGAGGGCTTTGACCATTTGCACTCCTCCTTATCAAGTTTTTGCAGCAGTTTGAACTGCCTCATGGCAAAACCTCCTTCAAAACAGAAAGCTAAATTATAATACTTTTTGTGAAAAAAGCAAGTGGAAAACAAAAACTCAGACCTACTTCTAACCTTGTCAAGCAGGCGGTTTTCAACATACTGGGAGACATAGAGGGGCTCGTGTTTTTTGACCTGTTTGCAGGGACAGGGCAGATGGGTCTTATGGCAGAAGAAAGAGGTGCAGAGGTAATTTTTGTGGAGAAGAACCCAAAGTTTGCAGAAAAAATAGGGCATAAAGCCAAAGGTAAAGTGGTGATAGAAGATGTGCTGAGGTTTCTGGAGAGGACAGACATAAGAGCAGACATTATCTTCGCAGATCCACCATATAGCTATGAGTTTTATGATAAACTTATAGAACTCTCGCTGAAAAACCTCAAAGAAGGGGGTATTTTTATGCTTGAACATTCCAGTAAACTGGACTTCTCCGCAGAAAGAAAGAAAATTTATGGCGATACTGCCCTGTCCATATGGAGGAAGGAAGAATGAAGAGAGCGGTCTATCCAGGCACCTTTGACCCGCCCCATCTGGGACATCTGGATATAGTCAAAAGGGCGGTAAGGATTTTTGACTACCTTGTGGTGGCAGTAGCCAGAAATCCCAGAAAAAACTTGCTGTTTAGCATGGAGGAGAGGATGGATATGTTTTCAAAGATGGTAGAGGGCATTAAAGGGGTTGAGGTGAAGGGCTTTGACGGGCTTCTTGTGGACTTTATGAAGCAAGAGGGAATTGAGGTAATCGTTCGTGGTGTAAGGCTCTTTACGGACTTTGAATACGAGCTTCAGATAGCCCTCAACAACTACAAACTGGCGAAGGTAGAAACCGTTTTCATGATGCCATCACAGGACTACATTCACATAAGCTCCACCATCGTAAGGGACATAGCCTCTTACTGTGGGTGTGTAAAGGGTCTTGTGCACCCTTATGTGGAAGAGAAACTTAGAGAGAGGTTTGGATGCGATTCAGAGAGCAAGAAATTTTCAAGTAGAAGTTCAAAGGAGTGATAGTAGGAATACCACATACCTGCTGCTATTCTTGATACGCTTAATGTGTCGTTTTTTTGTAGACCTTCTATGTAGTCAAACAGTTTTTCCTCCGAACTTAGTGCGAGATAGTCCTTTATAACCTTTCTCACGTGCGTATCTACAGGAAATATATAAGGCACTTCTTTCCTGTCTATATTTTTCCTTATCTGGGATATAAGTATGACATCCCTTAAGATAAAGGATGCTATTTTGTCTCCTACCTCCTTGATACCTTTAAGCTCCTTGTATACTTTCTCCAGTTCACCTGCCTTAACTAAATTCCTTATGTAATTATAAAAGTTGTAGCCTTCATTTTTGAGTTTCCTTAACTCGGAGAAAAGAGATTCAAGGTGCTCTATGTCCTTTTTCGAGATTTTTATTTCCTTTATTCTACTCAAGAATTTATCTTCAAGAAGACTCTCTATTGGCGCGTTTTTGAGCTCATATTCATCCAGAACCCTTAAAACATCGTTTACATACCTTGAGGATAGCTCCTGTCGTCTACCCCGGTAAAAAGAGTGCCGAATAAAAAATTCCATTGCAAGGTACGGGTCTGTGCTCAACTTGTCGTCCGTAAAATCCATATTGTAGAGGTAAACCTTTGCGTATCTTTCTCCGAGACTTTCAAAAAAGAACAGGACTTTTTTGTGATAAGGTTCCAGCGTCTGGATTGCTATAGACCTTAAGCTTTCTCGATTGAGAGGCTCTGGAGGCACTACTTCTACACTCTTCATGGTGTATTAATATACAGATGCAGTGGATGAAGTCAATCCTGACATGGATACTTGCCTAATCTTTGCATATACTCTTTCCTCCTCTTGCGACTTGGGTATGCAGTAATCAGCCTGATTTCCTTTCCTTCAACCCTTACAGGAACCTCCCATACATACTGGTTCACACAGAGGATTATGATTAGCTGTCCTTCGTATCCTCTCTTTTTGTTTGGGATTATGTCAACAACTTTCCCCCTTGCTATCTCACGAACTAAGAATGGGAAGTCTATGCCCCATTCCCTTAGCAGAGTAGAGCTCTTTTTCTCGTCCCAGACAAACCTGTATTCGCTCAGGCTTGCGTTCATCCACTTTTACATTCAACCCCTTCTCTCTCTATATATTCCTTTAGCTTCTGAACTGCCAGCTCTCCAGTAAAGAGCTCTTTCAGGTCTCTCTCAAGATTTATGGGCCTGAGCCTTGCAATCCAGCCCCTTGTGTAAGGGTAGTCGTTTATAAGGTCTGGGGTGTCAAAGAGCTCTTCGTTCCTTTCCACCACCTCACCCTCTATAACCGCAGGAATGGGACCTGTCCATTTGCCGCTTTCAAGGCTTGCGATGGGCTTTCCCTTGGGTACATGCTTGCCGGGAGCCTTTATACGCACGTTTACCATTCTACCCGCTCTTGTCTGACCTATGTCGGTGGCACCCACAGTCACGGTGCCATCGGGCTCAATTCTATACCAGACCTGATTTTCTATGTCGTAGTAAAGCTCTGGGGGTATTTTACAGCCTCTGTAAACCACCTCGCTCATAATAGAGGAGTATTTTACAGGAACGCTCAAGAACAGATATATGAGCATAAGCATAAAAGGGGTCAGAGTCTGCAGAAAAGACACCGTGAGCCCTTACCACCACAAGCCTTGAGGATTTGATAACTTCAGAGACCGCCTCTGCAAGCTCTTCACTTCCCGAAGGTAAGGGAGGTAGCACCTGAACCTTACCTATGAGCGCTCTTCCCTCAGAGTCCACGGGCTCAAGAAGGTCTCTTTCAAAGGACAGAACCACTGTAGCTAAAGGATGAGCGTGAACCACCGTCGAGTGGTCGGTCCTTCTGTAAACCTCTCTGTGAACCACAAGCTCAGAAGAGGCTCTCTCCTGAAGGATGTGCTCTCCATAAAGGGGTAGCCTTATAAAGTCCCATCGGGTAAGCCTTCCAAGGTGGACCCCCCTGCGGGTTATAAGAAGGCTGTCTTTTAGCCTTGCAGACAGGTTTCCCGCCCTTGCGTCCACAAGCCCCTCTGAATAGAGAAGTTTCCCCACCTCAATGAGCTTTCTTAGAGCTACCTCTTCCATATCAAGCTAAAGAGTATATACGAAAGGGTGCTGAAGGCAAGGCCTACCAGCAGGGCAAACTGGCTGTGAAAGACATACTCAAGCAGAGCCCAGCTGAAAAAGCCCGACAGCATGGAGGCCATGGCGGAGACTGGGTTTGAACCCCTGAAGTAGAGCCCTGCCACAAGGGGAACGAAGAGAGATACAAGGCTCAGGGCTGAAGAGCTTCCCACAAGGTGGTAGATAGACTCTCCCGAGAGGGCAAAGCCCAGCGAAGCCAGAGAGACAAGGAGCACGCAGGCTCTGGTGAGCCACAGGAAGCCCCTGTCAGAAATACCTCTTATGTAGGGTCTTATGAGGTTTTCGCTCAGGACCGATGCGGGTGCCAGCACGGCGGCGCTTGCGGTGCTCATTATGGCAGAAAGAAGTGCCCCAAAGAAGAGCACCTTTGTGGGAAGGCTTGCATGCTCCATTATCATGGTGGGTAGCATGAGTTGTGGGTCCACTTCAAGAAGCTCTGGATACCTTACCCTTGCAAAGACGGCAAGTATGAGAGGTATTAAGGCAACGGTCAGATACATGAAGCCTGCGGATATGGTGGAAAGGACTGCCACCCTCTCACTCCTTGATGCCATTACCCTCTGAAACACATCCTGCTGGGGTATGGAGCCAAGCCCTATGGTTATCCATGCGGATATGTAGAGAAGTATGTCTTTAAGTGTTGGCTCAGGGAAAAGTCTGTAATAATCAGGAGGCTGGGAGGAAAGGACGGAGGCAATCTGAGAAAAACCGGAAGATACCTCATAGAGAACCGCCAGCAGACCCGCGATTATCATTATGGTCTGGATAAAGTCGGTAAGGGACACAGCCCACATGCCTCCCAGAAAGGTGTAAAAGAGCACCACACCAAAGCCCAGCAGTATGCCCCATATCTGAGGAATACCCAGCACAAGCTGAAGTATTATGCCTATTGCTACCATCTGAGCCCCAATCCATCCAAAGTAAGAAAAGACCATCATAAGGCTTGCCACCACCTCCACCTTCCTGCCATACACCACCCTGTAGAAGTCTCCCATGGTAAGCAGGTTCATCCTGTATAGGGGCTTTGCAAAGAAAAGACCTATGAGGATAAGGCAAAGTGCCGCACCAAAGGGGTCCTCTATCACGCCCAAAAGACCTTCCTTCGCCATAACGGAGGATGCACCCAGAATGGTTTCTGAGCCAAACCAAGTGGCAAAGGATACAAAGGTCGCCATATACAGTGGCAGACTTCTGCCCGCCAGTATGTAGTCCCTTGAGTTTTTTACAAAGGTGGCCGCCAGAAGGCCTACAGAGAGGGTTCCCAGTATGTAAAGGATTATGAACCCAAGAAGCATGCCATTATTTTATGAGATTTCTTCAAGAGGTCTTCCCCTTGTTTCCATACCCCTCAAGGCCCAAATTAAAAAGGCAAAAAAGCCCACAAGCCAAAAAAGAGAAAGCCCCATGATGGCATACACAAAGCCAAGCTGTGCAAGGCTAACCAGAAGGAGGGGAGCAAAGGCTCCAGAAAGCCTGCCAATTATGGAGAGAATACCTATGGCGTATGCTCTTATGTAGGATGGGTATATCTCTGTGGCTATCACATAGGCAACGGAGGCAAAGGAAAAGGCGATAAGAGAATAGACAAAAAAGGTAAACTTTATGTCGAAACCGAGGAGGAAAGAAATGCTCAGAAGTGCCGAAAGCAGGCTTATCAAAATCCCCAGGGGTATCCTTCCAATCCTGTCCACAAGGAATGCCACCACAAGACCTCCAATCAGTCCTCCAAGGCTCCCTAAGGTAAGAATCTGAGGTATTTCCTTGCTGCTGAGAGAGTATACCTCAGAGAGAATGAGTGGAAGCAGGGTTATCATTCCGTAGTAAGTTGTAAGAATGGTAAAGCTCATGCTAGCGCTGAAAAGAAAGCGCCACCTGTATCTACTCAGTATGATTTTAGACGCATCCAGAAGGCTTCCCTCAAAGACAGGCACATCGCACCGGTCGTAAGTCTTCCTGCCGCCCGCCTCCTGCTCTACCCTCTGCACTATCTTTTCTGCCTCCTCAAGCCTTCCCCTTGAGAGGAGCCATCTGGGAGACTCTGGCACGTAGAGCCTGACGAAGACCACAAGAAGCGCAAGAACACCCCCAAAGAGGTAGGCAACACGCCATGCAAGCCCCTCGTCCATGACTTTTAGAAGTCCTATGGCACTCAGAGATGCCATGAGGCTACCGAGGTTCCAGAGAGCGGTAATAGTGCCGTCCACCTTTCCCCTGTGTCGTGATGGGACAAACTCGTCTATGGCGGACTGGATGGCTGCAAACTCTCCACCGAGACCTGCACCTGCAGTTATCCTGAAAAGGAGAGCGGCTTCAAAACTACTGGCAAAGCCCGTCAGAAAAGTTCCACCCGCATACAGCAGAAGCGTGATGAGAAAGAGCTTCTTTCTTCCGTATCTGTCAGCAAGATAGCCAAAGATAAGAGAACCGAGGATGGCACCCAGCAGAAAACCGCTCACCATCATGGAGCTCTGCTGGGGTGTGAACTGAAGGCTTTTAGCCATGGGTTTCAGAACCGCACTGACTATAACCACCTCAAAGGCATCAAGAACCCAGGTTATACCAAGGGCAAAGACAAAGCGTGTATGAAAACCCGTCCAGGGCATGCTGTCAAGCCTGCAGGTTATGTCTGTGTTTATGAGCTTCATGATGCTATAAAATATAAACCACCATGATAGCCTACTTTGTTATGGAGCTGGGGCTTGAGGATAGTATGCCCCTCTATAGCGGAGGGTTGGGGACCCTGGCAGGAGATACACTCTTCTCCTATGCGGATATGGACATTCCAGCAGTCTGCGTGACCCTTCTTTACAAAAGAGGATACAACCTTCAGAAGATAACCCCTCATGGCATGCAGCTGGACTTTGATGCCCTCTGGGACTACAAGAGGTATCTGAGAAAGCTTGACCTTGAGGTGGAGATATTCTTCGGCGATAAGAAGCAGAAGGTCACCTGCTGGGAATACTGGGTAAGGTCAAAGAGTGATGTGAGGGTTCTTTTCCTTGATGTGGATATAGAGGGCAACGACCCCGAAATAAGAAAGCTAAACAGCAAGCTTTATTTTGATGATGGTCTTTACAGGCTCAGACAGGAGATACTTCTGGGAATTGGAGGATATAGGGTTTTAAAAGCCCTTGGCTATTCAATTCATGTTTATCACATGAACGAAAGCCACTCTGCCTTTCTTGTGGTTGAACTTCTCAAGGAGCTGGGCAGTCTTGAAGAGATAAGAAAAAGGTGTGTTTTTACAACCCATACACCAGTTCTCGCAGGACACGACAGGTTTCCACTGGAAATGGTAAAGGAAGAGTTCAGGTCCTATAAACATATGAACTGGGAAGAAGAGGTAGACAATGGCAGTATAAACCTCTCCATGCTGGCGGCAAAGTATGCTGGTAAGGTAAACGCAGTATCCCACAGGCATAAATTCGTAACCGCAGGCATATTCCCGGAGCTGGCGGAGAGCGTTGAGTATGTTACCAACGGCGTTTATCACAAAAGATGGATTCACGAGGAGATGCAGGAACTCTTCAACGAGTATATGCCCGGATGGGACGAAAACCCCATACTGCTCCAGAGGGCTTACGAAATTCCCTCAGAGCTTCTTCTTAGAAAGCACAACAGGATAAAGAGCGACCTTGTAAACCTTGTAAACAAGCAGACAGATGCTAGCTTTTCCGATGATGTGCTTACCATAGGCGTGGCAAGAAGGGTAACACCCTACAAAAGAAATGACCTCATACTCAGAGACTTGGAAAGGCTTATACACATTGCAGAGAGCTTTGGAGAAGTTCAGATAGTCTTCGCAGGTAAAGCCCATCCAAGAGACAGTCTGGGCAAAGAGATGATAAAGAACATCTTTGAAAGGATGAGGCTCATAAGGGAGAAAACAAAGGCGGTCAAGGTGGCTTTCCTTGAAAACTACGGCATAGAGATGGCAAAGCTACTGATAGCTGGATGTGATGTATGGTTGAACAACCCCAGAAGACCCTACGAGGCCTGTGGAACCAGCGGTATGAAGGCAGGGATGAACGGAGTTCTCAACTTTTCCACGTGGGACGGCTGGTGGCTGGAGGGTGGTATAGAGGGGGTAAACGGCTGGGGTATAGGACCAAAGCCAGGCTGGCAGGATATGGGAGAATCAAAAGATGCAGAGGACCTTGAAGACCTTTACGGAAAACTGGCATACATAATAATCCCAACCTTTTACAAGCACAGGGACGAGTGGGTCCGGCTAATGAAAAACAGCATAGCTACCATAGGACCATACTTTAACACCCACAGGATGGTAAGCGAATATATTAGTAAGGTATACAAAATTGGACTGAGGTGAGAGTTATGGATAAGAAAGAGACCATAAGCATGCTCCTTTACGATGTGGCTCTTGAGCACTCTGCCATAGTGCAGTATCTGTATCACATATTCCTAATAACCGATGGAAACATAACCTCGGAGATAGAGGAAATTGCCCGTCAGGAGATGAGGCATCTCAAGTGGTTTGCTCAGAAGGTGGTCCAGCTGGGCGGGCAGGTGGTTCTGGACAGGCTTGAAGACATGATAATGATAGGTGGACCTGACTGGGCGGACATGCTCTCAAAGGACATATGGGCAGAGGAGGAAGCCATAAGGATATACAGCCAGCAGCTTGAAGTGGTAAAGGATGACTCGGTGAAAAAGCTCCTTGAGAGGGTCATAAAGGACGAGCAGGACCACAGGATTGAGTTTTCAGAGCTTATGGAAAAGGTGAAGGAAGGGTTTGTATGCATTCCACTGGAAGAGCAGAGACCAGACCCAAGGACCCTTGAAGTGCTTAACAAATTCCTTAAAGAGGAGTATCAGACCATAATCAACTACCTCTACCAGTTTTTCCATTCCAAAAATTGCGATTACAAGGACATAATGCTTGACCTCGCCATAGAAAGCATGGTGCACATGGGCAAGCTGGGAGAAAAGATTGGCGAGCTTGGTGGAATGCCCAGCATTCAGAGGGTGGACTATTCACCAAAGCCTCTCAAAAGCCTCCAGGAACAGGTAAAGGCAGAGATACTCTACGAGCAGGAAACGGGCGGAGAATACGGAAAAGAGACTGCAGGAATTGAGGACCCTGACATAAGGAGGCTCTTCAGCTTCATAGAACATCAGGAGGAATACCACAAACAGAAGCTCATGGAGTTTTTCAGATTGATGAACAGGCTCACGGTGGGAGACCTCAGAAAAAGGGATGCTTGACCTGGTTGTAAACTCCTTCAGGGAGAGCGCAGAGGTAAAACTGGCTTTTGTGGAGCTTTACGCAGAGCAGACTCTTGAAGTAGGGCAGATAATAGCCAGAGCTATAAAGGATGGCAACAAGGTGCTCCTTTTTGGCAACGGAGGGAGTGCCGCAGATGCCCAGCATATAGCGGGAGAAATCGTGGGCAGGTTTAAGAAAGAGAGAAGGGCTCTGCCAGCCATAGCCCTGACTACGGATACCTCAATCCTTACTGCGGTGGGAAATGACTACGGCTTTGAAAGTGTCTTTGAAAGACAGATAGAAGCCCTCTGCACACCCGGAGACATAGCCATAGGTATCAGCACCTCTGGAAACTCCTCCAACGTGATAAGGGGTCTGATGAAAGCCCACGACCTGGGGGCAACCACTATAGCCTTTACCGGTAGAGACGGAGGAAGGCTTACAGAAATTGCCCATTACAGCTTTGTGGTGCCCTCCTATGACACCGCAAGAATACAGGAGTGTCATATAACGCTGGGGCATGTGCTGTGCGAGCTGATTGACAGACTTCTATGAAAGTTCTCCTCTTTGTAAAGGACAGTCCGAGGGCGAGGGAGGTATCTCAGAGTGTAGGAGAGTTTATAAAGACCCGTGGTATCCAGCTGGATGTCTTTGTAAATGAAAGGTCAGGAAAAGAAAAGCCATCCCTTAAGGGTATTGACCTCCTTGTGGTGGTGGGCGGGGATGGCACCTTTCTGGCAGGTGCAAGACTTGGCTCAGGGGAGGGCGTTCCACTGCTGGGCATAAACGTGGGGAGGTTTGGCTTTCTTACTGAGGTGGAGCTGGAAGAGCTGGAGAAGGTCTTTGAGCTTGTGATTCAGGGCAAAATAGAGCCTCAGAGGAGGATGATGCTCTCTGCCTTTTTGCAGAGGGAAGGGAAGGAGTTATACCTGGGAGACTACCTGAACGATGTGGTGGTTTCAAAGGAGAGCCTTGCACGCATGGTGGAGGTGGAAATAGAGCTTCAGAAGGAAAGGGTGCTGAGAGTTTACGGGGATGGTGTGATAGTCTCCACACCCACAGGCTCCACCGCCTACGCCCTCTCTGCGGGGGGACCCATACTCTACCCTCTTATGGAGGCTCTTCTCTTTGTCCCCATTTGCCCTCACACCCTCTCCAACAGACCTCTCGTGATTCCCGCAGACTTTGAAATAAGGCTTATAAACCTTTCAGAGGACCACATGTCTTATCTTACCCTTGATGGTCAGGAGGGTATGAGCCTCAAAAGGGACGACAGGGTGCTGGTAAGGAGGTCTCAGCACTACTGCCTTATGTATCCAAACCCTAACAGGAGCTTCTTTGGAATTCTCAAGGAAAAACTCAGATGGGGCTGAAAACATGGAATACATAGCTTATCGCTTTAAAGATGGTCAGCTTCTGCCAGTCAGGCATCCGCATGTGCCAGACTTTGACAGCCTCCTTCATATAGACAGGCAGAAGGAAATCCTGAGAAGAAACACCCTTCAGTTTGTGAAGGGTCTGCCTGCCAACGATGCACTTCTGTGGGGGGACAGAGGAACGGGCAAGTCTTCTCTTATTAAGTCCATGCTGGGGCTTTTTGCAGGGGAGGGGCTCAGGCTGGTGCAGGTCTATAAGATGGATATCCTTCACCTCTCTGACCTCTACGGGCTTCTCAGAGAGAGGAAGGAGAGGTTTATCCTTTTCTTTGATGACCTTTCCTTTGAGCCGGGCGATGAAAACATAAAGATTCTCAAGTCTCTTATGGACGGGGATGTGGAAGAAAGACCAGAAAATGTGCTTGTATATGCCACTTCCAACAGAAGGCATCTCATGCCAGAAAGGACGGAAGAGGACAAGTTCCCGGAAGAGAGCTATTCAGAGAAGGTGTCTCTGGTGGAGAGGTTTGGCATAAGGCTGGGCTTCTTTGCCTTTGGAAAGGAACAGTATCTTTCCATAGTAAGAAATCTGGTTTCTCAGAGGGCTCTTGAGCTTGAAGAGGAGGAGATTCATAGTCTTGCCCTTGACTGGGCTCTGCAGAATGGCTTTTCTGGAAGGAGTGCCTTTTACTTTGTAAAAGACCTTGAGGGGAGGCTCAGGTTAAGATATTGATATGACCTTCAGAGAACTGTCTGAATACTTCTACCGCCTTGAGCAGACTACCAGCAGACTTGAGATGGCAGACATACTCAGGGAGCTTCTGGAAAAGGCAGATTCCGAGGAAATTGATAAGGTAGTTTATCTCACTCTGGGCGAGCTAATGCCAGCTTTCAGAGGAGTGGAGTTTGGCGTATCTGAAAGGCTTATGATGGAGGCCCTTTCCAAGGCATGCGGTGTAAGGGTCAGTCAGGTGGAAAAACTCTACAAGGAAAAGGGAGACCTTGGAGAAACTGCACGGGAGCTTATAGGCTGGCAGGGACGGGGTCTGAGCCTTGTAAAAGTGTATCAGGAGCTTCTTGATGTTGCCCTGACCAGAGGGACCCTTGACAAGGTCATGAAGCTTATGAGCCTTCTGAAGGGCCTTTCTGGCTTTGAGGCAAAATATGCAGTCAGAATTGTCATTGGCAGGCTAAGGCTTGGTGTGGGTGATGCTACCATAATAGACGCCCTTTCACTGACCACAGGGAGCAAGGAACTCAAACCCCTTATAGAGAGGGCATACAATCTCTGTTCGGACCTGGGGCTGGTGGCTAAGAGACTTAAAGAGGGTGGGCTTGAAGCATTGAGAGAATTCAGGGTTCATCTGGGCTATCCCATAAGGATGGCCCTTGCAGAGAGGGTCACAAGTGCAGAGGAGATAATTCAGAGGCTTGGCAGGTGTGCCATAGAAGCCAAATACGATGGCTTCAGACTCCAGGTTCACAAAGATGGACAGAAGGTGGAGATATATTCAAGGAACCTTGAACGCATGACGGAGATGTTTCCAGACGTGGTCAGAGCTGTTCTTGAGGATATAAAGTCCCAGAGGGTAATACTGGAGGGAGAAGCACTTGCGGTAAACGAGGAAACAGGTGAGTTCTACCCCTTTCAGGTCACCATACAGAGGAAAAGGAAATATGGCGTGGAGGAGTATTCAAAAGAATACCCCCTGAAGCTTTTCTGCTTTGACCTTCTTTACCTTGAAGGGGAGGATTACACGGTAAAGCCCTTTATAGAGAGAAGAAAGACTCTGGAGGAGCTTCTGGCACATACAAACACCCTCCGAACCTCCGAAATGTTCATAACTGACAGCGAAAGGGAAGTGGAAGCCTTTTTTGAAGAGGCTGTGACGAGAGGACTTGAGGGCATAATGGCAAAAAGGCTTGACGCACCATACACTGCAGGCTCAAGAAACTTTAACTGGATAAAGCTAAAAAGAAGCTACAGAGGAAGCCTTGCAGACACCATAGACGTGGTCATAGTGGGCTACTATTATGGAAGGGGTGCAAGGGCAAAGCTTGGCATCGGTGGACTTCTTGTGGCTGTTTATGAGCCCTCCACAGACACCTTCAAAACCATAAGTAAGGTGGGCTCTGGCTTTACAGAGGAAGAATGGGTCAGGCTCAAAGAGATGCTTGATAAAATAAGGCTTGAACACAGACATCCAAGGGTAGACAGCCTTATGGAGGTGGATGTCTGGGTGGAGCCAAGGTATGTGATAACTGTTAACGCTGACGAGATAACCAGGTCACCCCTACATACTGCTGGAAGAACCTTAGAAGAACCCGGCTATGCCCTACGCTTTCCAAGGGCTGTCAGCTTCATAAGAGAAGACAAAAACCCTGAAGACGCCAACACGGTAGAGGAAATAATAAGGCTCTACAACCTGCAGAGGAAAGTTTCTGTGGAGTAATGGCGGCGGGAGGACTCGAACCTCCGACCTGAGACTTATGAGATCTCCGCTCTAACCAGCTGAGCTACGCCGCCTTAATTGGAATATGGTTATAAATTATAAATCATGAGGTTGTTTATGGCAATAATACTTCTACTTTTACTTTCCTCTTGCAAAGAGGAAAAGGTATTAATCGGTGTTTTAATATCTGGCGAGGGTAGACTTCAAAAGGTGGAAGGTTTTAAGGATGGACTCAAAAGCTTGGGTGTAAAGGACGTGGAGCTTGTTGTTTATAACGGCGGGAACAGCCTGGCAGGTATTGAAGAAAAAGCTATTGAAATGGTAGAAAGAGAAGGAGACTTCAGGCTAATAGCTGCAGGTGGAAGTCTAGAAGCTCATTACCTGAAGAAGGCAAAGGAAAATCTAAAAGTTCCAGTGGTTATACTGGGAGGAACGGCGATTAAAACCTGGGGTTTTGTTGACGACATGTATAGACCAGTAAAAGGTATAACTGGAGTGGATAATCTGAATACAGAACTTATGGAAAAACGCATAGAGCTGTTTAAAAGACTCTTTCCTAATATAAACAAAGCTTTAGTTTTCTGCACACATCGCTTTGAAGCATCTAAAATTGCAACCAGACTAACAATTAAGGCAGGAGAAAGATATGGTTTAAAGATAGTTCCCCTTATAGTTAACAATGTTCATGACCTTGAATATGTGATAAGTCACATGAAAGAGGATGGTTTTGAAGCTATCATAATTACGCCCTGCTTTTATACGGAAAATTTTCTCACTTCCTATATACTGCATTATGCTAGGTTCTATCAGGTGCCTGTTTTGTGTCTTTCACCCGAACATACAGCCAAAGGATGCACAGTAGCCTATGGTAGCTCCAACTACGACCAGGGCTATCAGGCCTCCTACATTGCCTATCAAATATTAAGAGGAGTTAAAGTGGAAGATATACCATTTGAGCAAGTCCATAATGTAAAACTCTCTATAAATGAAAGTTCATTGAGAGAATTAGGCTATTATCCTGATAACAAATTATACACAATAGCTGACCAAATAGTAAAATGAGATACAGCATAAAAAACCGCATAAAGGGCTTGATATTTTTTATAATGGCAGCCCAGATTCTTTTTGTTTTTGTATACTTTTACGTTCTGAGAAAGCAACTGGCTGAGTCATGGTATACAGATAAGAGCGTCCTGGCAAAGATTCTTACAGATAGACTAAAAGAAGATATAAACTCGCTTGAGATAAATATAAGCTCACTTTTGAGCAAATACAGAAGCTTTGGTATTGAATTGAAAGAAGCAATATGGAGGATTACGGGAGATATTGAACACATAACAGCTTGTGGATATTATGATATGGGTGGTCATTTGATGTTCTATCAGGAAAGAGCGGTTGGCAGTGAATTATTGCCTAAAACTCTGAAGAATATAAACTGGAAAAATGAGGTGATTGATTATCATTCCAGCGGGGAAGAAGCATACCTTAATCTAAAAATATTTGATAAGAACAATAATGTCCCTATGGGGTTTATGGTTTGCACTTTGAATTTAAAAAGTCTTCTCAAAGATTACATAAGAGCATACGGCATTCGTGATACAACCATTACTCTGGTAAGTAGTGAAGGTATACCAGTGCTTACGCTAAACAGATATCCTGCTGAGGAACAGCTCAGAGTTAAAAACACTATTAAGAACATGAATATGAGTATGGAACTCAGTGAACCTATCAGTTATGTGTATAAGAAAGCCTATGATTTTTTAAAAGCTGCTTTGATATTGAGTATAACTCTATGCACTGCCTTGCTTTTGCTCGGTTTTTTCATGGTAAACAGGATATTTAAACCACTGGAAGAGCTGAAGATATACGTATCAGGATGGGCAAGTGGGAAAAAGTTGAAGCTAAATGGACAGGGTGAGGTTTTTACACTAGCAAGCGCCTTTAAAGACTTGTTGGAAAGACTTGATAAAGAGAGAAGTATATATATCAATCTGTTCAATAACCTAAATGATGCTCTGGTTTTAGTGGATAATGAACAAGGGAATATACAAATGACTAACAAACAGTTTTTAAATATGTTCAGAATAGCAGAAAAAGATGCAGTGGGACTGAATATAAAGGAGCTAAGTGATTCACTCAAGACAGGTCTTTTCTCCTTTATACCTGAAATCAACATAAATCTGAAAGGACAAAGCAGGTATGTTAGTGTAACATCTATACCCCTTGAAATAGATGAGAGGGGTTATACGCTGTTTCATATAAAGGATGTTACGGATAAAAAGAATCTTGAATTTTTACTTGAACGCTATTCAAAACTCGCAATAGTGGGTGAAATAGCATGTTCTTTAGCACATCAGCTAAACAACCCTTTGGCTTCTGTAATAGGATACACGGAATATATAAGGAATACCATTGATAATGGTGAAATAAAAGATATGATGAATGTGGTATTAAAAAATGCTGAAAGAGCAAGGGATACTATAAAAAGGTTACTTCATATCTCCACAAACCACAACGGTTCCCCAACAGAAATTGAACCACTTAAGTTTACAAAGGATTTGCTGGATATTATGAATTTTAAAGCTAAACAAAAAAACCTTGTCATGGAACTATTTTCGCAGACTAAAGGCGGCACTATTTCAACATATGCCTGGGAACTTGAGCAAGTCCTTATTAACATTATAGATAATGCTATTGACGCATCACCTGATGGTGGAAAAGTTCATGTGGAAATTTTGGAAGAGGACTCTTTTATAGTTTGGAAAGTCAGAGACGAGGGCCATGGCGTGAAATCTGACAAAGTTTTTGAGCCATTTTATACTGAGAAAAACAATGGATTTGGCCTCGGTTTGTCAATTGCCAGAAGATTTGTAGAAAATATGGGTGGCAGTATAGATTACGAAAACCTCAGCACTGGCTGCGAGTTCAGGGTCTATATTAGGAAAAGAGGTGTAAAATGAAAATACTTATAGTTGAAGATGAAGCTGAATATGGATGGTTGCTTGCAAGGTTTCTAAGTGAAGAGGGCTATACTACGAAGCATGTTCTGACTGGTGGAGATGCTCTGGATTGTATTGATAAAGAACATTATGACCTAGTGTTATTAGACCTTCTACTGCCAGATATGGATGGTATGGACCTGCTTAAAAGAATAAGGGAAGGAGGTGGTATGCAAGAGGTTGTAGTTATAACAGGGCACGGCACCATAAAAACAGCTGTGGAGGCAGTAAAACTTGGGGCCTTTGACTTTTTAACAAAGCCATGCAGTCTTGAAGAAATAAAGCTGGTAGTGAAGAAAATCGAGAGCATGTTGAGCCTAAAAAGAGAAAATAGCTTGCTTAAAAGAGAAAGGATGTTGATGGAAGAGGAGTTGATAGTAGAAAGCCCAGCTATGAGAAGTGTTATAGAGCTGGTAGAGAGGATTTCCTGCAGTGACTGCAGTGTCATAATACAGGGTGAAAGTGGCGTGGGGAAAGAATTAATTGCAAAGCTTATACATAAGATGAGCGACAGAAGAGACAAACCCTACGTAGCCATCAATATTTCTGCAATACCTCAAGACCTGATAGAGACTGAACTCTTCGGATATGAAAAGGGTGCTTTTACAGGAGCATCCACCCAGAGGCAAGGTTTTATGGAGCTGGCAAAAGGTGGCACTCTCTTTCTGGATGAAATAACAGAGCTTAACCTACCTCTTCAGGCAAAGTTATTAAGGGCCATAGAAGATAAAAAATTTTACAGAGTTGGGGGCCGTAAAGAGCTTGAGAGCGACGTGCGTATAATATGTGCTACAAATAAAGACATAAGAAAATTGGTTGAAGAAGGGATGTTTAGAAATGACCTATACTATCGCTTGAATACAGTTGAAATTAAAATACCACCCCTCAGGGAAAGAAGAGAGGATATAATACCCCTTGTGGAACACTTTCTTGAAAAATTTTGTAAAAAGTATGGTAAAAAAATAAGGGACCTTACGAGAAAAGCCAGGGATTTACTTATATATTATGATTATCCAGGCAATGTCAGAGAATTGAGGAATATAATTGAAAGAGCAGTGCTTTTATGTGAAAGAGACCTGATTGATGAAAACCATGTATGGATAAACCAAATCAGGAAAACTGACAACCTGAAAGAGCTGGAAAGAGAAAAAATAGAGAATGTCCTCAAAAGAGTAAACTACAATAAGAAGAAAGCTGCAGAGCTGCTTGGTATTCCCTTAAGAACTTTCTACAGAAGACTCAAAAGATACAATCTAATCTGAATGCCAGACTGGCAACACATTTGACAGGTTGGCATAACTTTTCTTGTTCCCCCAGTGTATGAAGTGTTTGATTTATCAATAACAGGCCTACAGGGAATTCCTGGTATGTTCTTTGCGTAATTTCCCTAGTGAAAGGATTAACCCTTAAGGAGGTGCTAATATGGACAGAAGGAGCTTTTTCAGGTGGGCGACCTTATTTGCTTCCGTGCCTTTGATAAATAGGATTGCGGAAGCCTCTCCACCCAGAGTAAAGATGGAAGACATAAAAAAGGAAGCCCAGCTTGGCGTTATTTATCACTGCGATTTCCCACAGGAGGCAAGGTTCAAAGCCATGCTGGGAAACATAAGAAACCACATGTCAGTTTATGACAATGACCCTTTCAGGATAAAGATAGTGGTTGTGGCTCATGGTGCCGGTGTAAAGTTCTTTATGAAAGACCTAACTGGAAGCCCATGGGAGACCGAAGCGGTTAAAGTTGATGAACTTTACCAGATGGAAAAGGACCTTCTGGCTTACGGAGTGGATTTTTACATATGCAACATAACCTTGCAGAGGCTGCGGCTTGACGCCAATAAACTCCATGAATTTACCAAAATAGTGCCTTCAGGAGTTGGGGCAATTGGACATCTGCAATCCAAGGGATTTGCTTACATAAAAGTTCAATAAGGAGGTGAAGTATGAAAAACAAAAAGGTCGCAGGAGCCTTTCTGCTCACGGCGGTGCTTTTCACCCCAGAACTTTCTCATGCCATAAGGCTGTCAGGTCCGGCAGAAGACCAGTATATGGACATCAATGTGCTCATGCAACTCTGGTTCAGACAGCAGGATATAAGCGACCAGAACAGACCGAACTTTATAGGAGCGAGCGACAGGACGGATGTGTTTTTTAGAAGGGTGAGGTTGAGGTTCGGAGGGAGTGTAAATCCATGGTTCAAGTTTAATTTTGTGCTAAGGGATAACGATTTTGGGAGAGACCCTTACGATGCACCTTTTGGTGGACAGCCAACACATGGAAGAAGGCAGAGCAACAGAAACACCGGCTTTATTCACGAGTTAGATGCCACGCTTGTGCCAAGCGCAATGACGGATATGAAAGGTATAGTCCTTGATATTCACCTTGGATATCCAAGGGTTCCATTGGGCAGAGAACAATTCCAGAGAGCCTACGACAACATAGACCTTGACAGAACAAATGCGACCCTCAGGTGGACGCATTTAACTACTGGAGATGTTACTGGCAGGGCCTTTGGGGGCTATGCTCACGTCAGGGGGGCTACTAAAGGACAGGGATACTCTAAAATCACAGTGGATGGATTTCTGGGATTTTTTGGTGGATTCAAAAATGTTAGAAACCCTTGGGATGATGTCATAGTTGGAGCATCCACATCTACGCCCTTATGCGGTTATACGGCTCCAAACCCCGCTGTTGGCACATGCCTTTCTAAAGCGAGGGGGAACTCTTCAAACAATCCTCTAGTTACATTGAGAGGAACTATAACCCTGGGAGATCAGGAGGGCAGACCGGCCATATATAACTGGCTTTATAGAGATACATACCTTGGAAAAAGAAAGGGTATAACCATAGGTTTTTCTTATGCCTTTCAGAACAAAATAAACCAGCACATAATAACTGATACTCAGGGCATTTCACCTGGTTTTCTTGGTAACGGTAGCCCACAGAATGGAGCTGGCACAGTTAATGTAAGGATTCCTTATTTACTTTTGCCAAACCCACTTTCTGCACCAACGTCAACCATAGCAAACACTCTTCTTGATAACAAGGTTGATATGAAATTCTACGGTACGGATTTTGCGTGGCATCATGGACCAGTCTCTTTTGTGGCCGAGTTAGGACAGGTAAAGTTTAACAAGCTTGTTCTCCTTGATGGTGCCAACAATTTGTATCCCAACAGAAGTATCAAGAATGACTTCTGGCTTGTCAAAGCAGGATACATGCTGAATCCAAAGTCAAGGCATAAGTTTGAGCCCTATGTGAGCTATTCCGAGTATAAACCTCAAATAGTTCAAGTAGGAACGGGAGCCAACGCGAGATTTTATGGAGATGCCACGAACTTTGTGGGGCCAAATGCCAGCGCTACAGGTAACTTGGGAAAGATAAAACAGATAGGTCTGGGTGTGAACTATTACTTCATAAACGAAAACTTCCGCTGGACACTTGAATATACCAAGTTTGATGAACAAAGAAACAGTATAAAGAACGATGCGGTCACCCTCCAGTTTCAGTGGATTTTCTGAGGGGCTGCGCCCGCTTTTTTCTACAAATACATAAGCCCCTACTCACCTCCCTTCTCGCTTTCCTCCCCCTTTTTTATAACCTCTTCCACAATCAAACCCTCCTTTAACCCCCAGTCGCTGACCCTTATTCTGCTCTTTCCAAAAAGAACCATGCTTCTGTAGAAGATGAGCATTCCGGGGATTATCACCTTTGCCCTCTTTGGCTCTATGTGGGGAAAGGTGGCAATACGCTCACTTTCTTTCATGGTGCTTAGGGTCTCAAGCCAGAACATGAGCCTGTCAAGGGAAAGCTCTCTTCCATGAACATCCTTCCCATTGTAGGGATACACGCCGTATTCTATGGCTGCTATTGTGGTTATGGTGCCACCAAGCCCCACCAGCTCGTCGCAAGGCTGAACCACCCCCTTTATCTGCTCGTCAAGAAAGTTCTTGAGAGACTCCAGCTCGTAGTTCTTTGGTGGGTCGCTGAGGATGAACTCTTCAGTGAGGTTCACGATACCAAAGGGGAAAGACCTGAGGCTCTCTATCTGAAAGCCCTTTCCACACACGAACTCCGTAGACCCACCCCCCTGATCTATGATGCAGAACTTCCCCGATGGTTTAAGAGAATAGGCTACAGAAAAAAAGGCGTATCTGCCCTCCTCATCGGGAGTTATCACTTTCAGTTCAAGACCGGTCAGTTCCTTCAGTTTTTCTGCAAACTCATGGGCATTGCTTGCCCTTCTCAGGGCTTCTGTTCCCACTATCTTTATACGGTTTACACCAGAACTTCTCGCCTTTTCTACAAACTCCCTTATGACCTCAAGGCTCTCCTCCACTCTGTCCTCTCTTAGAAGTCCGCTTTCTCTGAGGTCGGTAGCGAGGGCGGTTATCCTCCCCTCCTCATGGAGTATCTTTAAACCTGCGTTTAACTCCGCTATGCTGAGCCTTATGGAATAGGAACCCACGTCTATGCTGGCAACTTTCATGGCAGAGAGATATTATAACGCAAGTTGCAAGTTATAGCATCCCTGCACTCCAGAGCCTATGGAGATTGTAAGAAATTACCGCCATG
>JBBFKQ010000008.1:0-102205 GCA_037481935.1 Aquificaceae bacterium
GATAGCCCTGGGAATACCTGTGAAAAACCCTAAAAAACTTGAAAATTTCTTAAAACTTGAAAATTTCTTTGCGGAGGTAAGGCATGAAGCATCTTGTCTGGCTTGATGAAGTGGGCATTGAGGACATACCACTGGTAGGGGGCAAAAACGCCTCTCTTGGTGAGATGATAAGAAACCTGTCCTCTCTTGGTGTAAACGTGCCCTATGGCTTTGTGGTCACCTCTGAAGCCTATTATGAATTCATAAGGTATAACCACCTTGAAGAGGAGATAAGAAAAATCCTGCGTGGGCTTGACCCAAAGGACGTGGTGGACCTTGCAAAAAGAGGCCATCAGATAAGAGAGCTCATAAAGGGTGGAGAATTTCCAAAGGAGATTGAAGAGGGAATAAAGACATACTATCAGAGGCTTTCGGAAAGGTATGGCTCCTTTGCCGTTGATGTGGCGGTGCGTTCTTCAGCCACTGCAGAAGACCTGCCTCATGCCTCCTTTGCAGGACAGCAGGAAACCTACCTGAATGTGGTGGGAGCGGAGAACGTGCTCACTGCGGTAAAGAATGGCTTTGCCTCCCTCTTTACCGACAGAGCCATATCCTACAGAGAATCCTTTGGCTTTGACCATTTCAGGGTTGGCATAGCCATGGGAGTTCAGAAGATGGTCAGGTCAGACATGGGTGCCTCTGGTGTAATGTTCACCCTTGACACAGAATCTGGCTTCAAGGATGTGGTGGTAATAAATGCCTCCTACGGACTTGGAGAGCTTCTGGTGCAGGGCATGGTAACCCCAGACGAATATATGGTCTTTAAGCCCACACTTCAGGCTGGATACTCGGCAATAATTGAGAAAAAGCTCGGAAGGAAGGATAGAAAGATGGTCTACGGCACAGGACAGGAGAGGGTAAAGGTGGTAAATGTATCCCTTCAGGAGCAGAAGCAGTTTGCCCTCTCTGACGACGAGATTCTTCAGCTTGCCAGATGGGGAATTCTCATAGAGGACTACTACTCAAGAAGGAACGGAAGGTGGATGCCCATGGACATAGAATGGGCAAAGGATGGTATCCTGAACCAGCTCTTTGTGGTGCAGGCAAGACCGGAAACGGTCCACTCAAGAAGGGAGGAGAATATTCTCAAGGTTTACAAGTTCACTCAGCCCATAGAGGAAAGAATCAAGAAGAGAATCGTATACGGCATTGCCGTTGGTGACAAGATAGCCCATGGAAAGGTAAGGGTCATACATGACCTTAAGGATGCAGGGCAGTTTCAGGAAGGGGAAATACTGGTTACCGACATAACAGACCCAGACTGGGAGCCCGTAATGAAGAAGGCTATGGGCATAATAACCAACAGGGGTGGAAGAACGGCCCATGCAGCCATAGTGGCAAGAGAGCTGGGAATCCCCGCCGTGGTTGGCACCCACAAGGCAACGGAGATACTCAAAACGGGCATGGAAGTGACCCTCTCCTGTGCGGAGGGTGAGATTGGTTATGTCTATGAAGGTTATGTGCCCTTTGAGGTGGAGGAGATAAACCTTCAGAACCTGCCAAGGACCAGCACCAAGATAATGATGAACGTGGGCAATCCTGAGTCTGCTTTCAGATATTCTTCTTTGCCCAACGACGGTGTTGGTCTTGCAAGAGAGGAGTTCATAATAGCCAATTACATAAAGGTCCATCCCCTTGCCCTTCTGCACTATGGAGAAATAAGAGAGCTCTACCAGGATCTCAGAACGCAGGGTCTTTTGGATGACAGGGGCAACGTGAGTATGGGCGTAATATACAGGTATGCAAAGCCACCGCTGTCTGAAAAACTTGCGAAGGGCAAGGACAGGAAGCAGGTCAACCTTCAGAAGCTCATAGAAGACATAGAAAGCCTGACCTTTGGATACGAGGACAAGGCCCAGTATTTTGTAAAGAAGCTCTCCTACGGAGTTGCAAAGATATCCTCCGCCTTTTATCCCAACCCCGTTATAGTTAGGTTTTCAGACTTCAAGTCCAACGAATACAGGGGGCTCATAGGTGGTGAGCTCTTTGAGCCGGAAGAGGAAAACCCCATGCTGGGCTGGAGGGGTGCTTCAAGGTATTACTCTGAGGTATACAAAGAGGCCTTTGGTCTTGAGTGCCAGGCAATCCTTAGGGTCCGTAACAAGATGGGCTTGACAAACACAAAAGTTATGATACCATTTTGTAGAACACCCGAGGAGGGAGAAAGGGTGCTTAAGGTGATGGAGGAATATGGACTGAGGAAGGGGGAGAATGGTCTTGAAGTTTATGTGATGGCTGAACTTCCAAGCAACGTCATACTTGCAGACAGGTTTGCAGAGATATTTGATGGCTTCTCCATAGGTTCCAATGACCTCACACAGCTCACCCTCGGACTTGACAGGGATTCGGGTCTTGTTGCCCACCTCTACGACGAGAGGAATGAGGCGGTAAAGAGGTTCATAGCCCACCTGATACAGGTTGCCAAGGAAAAGGGAAGAAAGGTGGGAATATGCGGCCAGGGACCTTCAGACTTTCCTGAGTTTGCCGTCTTTCTTGTGGAGCAGGGTATAGACAGCATATCCCTGAACCCAGACTCAGTGCTAAAAACCATGCTTGTGGTTGCCGATGCAGAAAACAGAATGAGGGAGATGGTGCCATGAACATAAGCCTTGCCTTTCCGCCCATACTGGGGGGAGTAAAGACCGTTGTTGGCATGCACTTTACAGACAGGGTTATAAGGCTACTGGAGCTGGGAAAGGATAGAAAGCCAGCATCTGAGCCTCTTGAGGTAAGCCTTGAGGGGAGGGATAAGGAAAGGGTGCTGAAGGAGCTTGTTCAGAGGCACGGACTTTCTGGCAAAAGGGTAGTTGCCTGCATACCCGTCAACGATGGGCTTCTCAAGTTCTACAAGTATCCCACAGCCATGAGTAAAAAAGACCTCCAGAGTGCCATAGAGTGGTCTATAAAGAGAGAGCTCTCCGCCATGAAGGAGGAAACCTACTATGACTACTTTATACTCGAGCCGAGTCCAGGAGACAAACAGATTGGTGTTGTCCTTGTTCTTTCACGCAAGGAAACCGTTGAAGGAATAAGAAACATGCTCCAGTCTGCGGGTCTAAAGCTCCATTCACTGGACTATGAGGTGGTGGCCATCATAAACTATGGACTCTATCACAGGCTTCCTGTGCCCTTCTCTGTTCTTTACATTGATTACAACTACTCCATACTCACCACCTATTCACCCACCAACATAAGCTACTACGTGACCTACTGGAGCTTTTCAGAATTTCTCAAAAGCAGAGACGAGGAATCTCTTGAGAGCTTCTTTGCTGAGATAAGAAACATAGTTGTCCTCAACGACCTCTCCAGCATGTATGTGGCAGGACCCATAATTGCAGAGGAGGAAATGCTTACCAGAATAATGGAAAACCTTCCCATACTGGGGCTTCTGGACCTTGAGGGGGTTAAGCCAAACTTCTTTATTCCGTATATACTAAGTATAAGGGGGATGGAAGGATGATTAAGATAAACCTTGCGAGGGTGAGGAAAGAAAGACCTGAGAAGGCTGTAGCCGTAGACATCGCAGCCATCAGAAGACTGAGGCTTCGGGACCTATTCAAGGCGGGCGGCGAGTATTACGCAGGGATTGTGCTCTGGATTGGAGTTGTGGCAGTTCTTGGATACTACTGGAAGGTAAATCAGGATGTGGATGCCCTAAAAGCTGAGCTTAACAGGCTGAACGCAGAGAAGGTAAAGCTTCAGACAGAGGCAAAGAGGTTTCTTGATGAGAAAAAGGCTGTGGAGGAAAGAATAGCAAGAATAAAGAAGGAGATTCAGGATATTGAGAGGAGTAAGGATATAATTCTTGGGCTGAAATCTTACTACGAACCTTTCAATTCGGGCTTTCTCTTCTACACCTCTTACGTGCCAAAGGCTTCATGGGTCAGCTCTTACAGGCAGAACCTTGACCTGGACAGGCAGATGCTCGTAACAGAGCTTGAAGTTAATTCCCTTGACTACAACAGCCTCAGCAACTACGGTAAGACCCTCGGGACAGGCTCTCAGAGGGTAATGCTCACACAGTTGGAGAGAAAACTCAATCCCCATGGTTTTGAATACTACAGCATAAAGCTGAATACAGAGAGAGAGCTTCAGGAAGGGAGGTAAGATATGGAGAGGCTCGTAGCACAGCTTAAGGCGCTTCCACCGTGGCAGAGGTACGCCATTCTTATATTAATACCCCTTGCTCTCATTCTCTATCTCTGGTTTATGATGGTCACGCCGGCTCTTGATGAAAGAAGCAAGCTTGAGATGGATGTTAGGAATCTTAAGGCGGATATAGAGAGGATAAAGGCTGGTATAGACCCAAAGATAATGGAGGGTTTGAAAAGGCAGGAGGAGGATTTGAGGGCAGAATACTCAAAAAAGTATGAGGAGCTCATTAACCTTGTGGGTGAAATACCCACGGAGAAGGACATGGGTATCGTGCTCAGAAACATAGGTAACATAGCCAGAAAAAGCGGAGTGCTCATACTGGGGATGCAGGTTACAAAACCTGAAAAGGTTGAATACTACCTGGCTCAGGATGCGGAAAAGAAGCTCGTAAAGGAGGTTCCAAAGCCAAAGGAGGGTCAGCAGGCTCAGCAGCAAGCCCAGCAGCCTGCACAACAACAGCCTGCACAACAGCCCGTACAACAGCCTCAACAGAAAGTGGAAAGCGTGGCTTTTCTCAGAAGTGAGCTGAAGCTCTCCCTGACCGGGGACTACAGAGGGGTCAGAAACTTCCTTGAAGGGCTCAGAAAAGAGGGTATAATATCCTACCCTTCCAGCCTCAACCTCATCAACGAAGGCAACAGGGTCAGGACAGAAATAAACCTTTATTTACTCATAAAGGAGGGAAAGGAGCTATGAGAAAACTTATTATTACTCTTCTTTCCATAACAGGTCTCTCCTATTCTCAGCAACCCTTTCAGAGCCTTGAGGGTGCTGTGGGCTACATAGTGGTGGAAAGGGGTGGAAAGGTTGAAAACTATGTGGTTGTTGAGGGCAAGGACGGTTCTGTAAGAACGGTAAAAGTGGACAAAAATCCCGCTCAGTTCATGAAAAAGACCGAAGAACCAAGGGAAGGAGGTAGGAAATGAAAAGGTTGCTGAGTCTGCTGACTGTTCTTCTTTTTGTAAGTCTCTCATACTCCCAGACCATAAGGGAGATGAGGTTTGAGAACGTGAAGTTAGAGATAGTCCTCAAGGCACTTTCTGAAGTTTCGGGCATGAACATAATATTTGACCCTGCCATATCTCAGGAGCTTCAGAAGACCGTGAGTGTTGCCATATACAGACCTGTACCGGTCGGCGAGGCTATGAACATAGTTCTGAAAACCCACGGGCTTATAGCCGTGCCAGCAGACACGAAAGTTTTCAGGATAACGAAGGCAGGAGACATAACCTTTGATATAGCTGGCTATACAGATACACAGGTAAAGGAACTTATAGACCTCCTGAAGGCAAGAGTGAGCCCCTCCGCAGAAATTGTCATAGACAGGACACTCAAAAAGGTCTTTGTGAGAGACGAAATCTCAAAGATAGAACAGCTCAGAAAACTTCAAAAGGATATTGAAAGGGCAAGCCTTCGGGCGGAGGTAAAAGAAGAATACATCACCAGAGTCTTTTACATAAGAAGGGACATATCCTACAAAGACATATCAAAGGCCCTTCAGGAGCTAAAGATAAAAGACATGACCATAACTGAAGCTCCAGAATTCAACGCCCTTATAATTTCAGCCCGCAGGAGCGACCTTGAAAGGGTGGAAAAAGCCCTTGAAAAGTATGTAATGGATACAAGAATAGAAAAGCCCATTCTTACAAAAGCTCTTTATGTAAAGTATGTGCCTGCGGATGAATTCAGAAGGATAATACAACCAATGCTATCAGAAGTAGGCGAGGTCTACATTCTTGGAACTGGTATTGCGGTAACAGTGGCTGAGGAGAGGGAGCTAAGAGAGCTCCAGCAGAGGGCACAGGCAATAGCGGAGAGGCTCAGAGAAGCAACCCCTGAGGAAAGGACGCTGCTTCAGCAACAGCTCCAGCAACTTCAGCAGAGACAGCAGGAGATTCAGAGGGTGCTTCAGGCACCTGCGGGACAGAGGGGTGACAGCGTGCGTATAGGTGACAGATTTCCAGATTCTGAGGATTTGGCAAGAATAGGACCTGAATACAGAAAAGACAAGTCCGCAAGGGTAATATTCCAGAATGCGGTCATAGTGAGAGACTATGCGGACGTGGTATACAGAGTTATGGAAAGGTACAGGGACATTGTCTCAGAACAACCACTTCAGATAAAGATAGAGGCAAGGGTTGTGGAACTCTCTTCCAGTGCGGTGAGGGAGCTTGGTATAAACTGGAACGCTCTTCTCTCTCAAGCAAGGGTGCCTCAATTCTGGAGTGGTGGAGGTGGCTCCAATCTGGGAATAGGTGTGTCTCCAGCGCCTGGAACGCTCTTTGGAGTACCTCAATATCTCTCTCCGGGTCTTTCCACAACTCCCGGTGGCATACTCGCCTTTACCTTCCAGAGGGGTATTCTGAACGCACTAAACCTGAGACTTTCCGCCTACGAGCAGGTGCAGAAGGCAAAGACGCTTTCAAAGCCTGTGGTAGTAACACTGAACGGAGAGCCTGCAATAATACAGAGTGTTCTTGAATTCCCTATCAGAAGAGTCACAGTGGTGCCCGGTGGAACAGCTACAGTGGACATACAGTACAAGAGAATACCGGTTTACCTTACCGTGACACCTGTTATCCTGCCCGAGGGTAATCTCATGCTGGATATAACCATTAACAAGTCTGAAATAGTCAAGCTTGAACAGATACAACTTGAGACGGGTTCTGTTTTTGACATACCCACTGTCCAGAGCCAGAGGGCGGACACAAAGGTGATAGTAAAAGATGGAGACCTCGTAGTGCTCGGGGGACTTGTCAAGGCGTTGGACAAAACCACAGAAAGAGGCATTCCTGGTCTCATGAGAGTTCCCTTCTTCAGGTGGCTCTTTATGGAGCAGAGGACGGAGAAAGAGGATTCTGAGCTTCTTATCTTTATACAGCCCACCCTTATAAGCCAGTAGGGGCTTATATTTATAGGTGGAGGATGCGGTGAACCTGACAGAGGTTGTAACCATCATCTCTGCTATAACTGTGGTTGTTGGCATAGCGGTAAGTCTGCTAAATAAGAGAATAGAAGATACCAACAGGCGTATTGACGAGCTCAGGCAGGACATGGACAGGAGGTTTACAGAACTCAAGCAGGACACTGACAGGAGGTTCACGGAGCTGAAGGAAGAGATACGGGAGATTCGTTTACTCCTCTACAAAGTCCTTGAGGTGCCTCACAAGGAGGAAAAGGAATGAACCTCACAGAGGTAATAACCATAATATCTGCCATCACTGTAGTAGTAGGTATTGCAGTGAGCCCGCTGAATAAGAGAATAGACGATACCAATAGACGAATTGATGAGCTCAGGCAGGATATGGACTGAAGGTTTACAGAACTAAAGGAGGAAATAAGAGAAATCCGTATGCTTTTATACAAAGTGCTTGAGGTTTCCCACAAGGGGGACGTGGAGTAGCCCTTTTTCGTGAAATTTTCGTGAAGTCTCTTGACATATCTCATATGCGGAGTAAACTATTATCATCCTCCGAATGCCCGGGCAGGGGAGGAAATACTCTAAAGGAGGGTTTACCATGAGAGCAATCTACGAAGCGACCGCAAGGTCAGCAAAGGCAAACAGGGGTTTCACCCTGATTGAGCTTCTTGTGGTCATAGCCATCATAGCCATACTTGCAGCCATAGCCATACCAGCCTTCGACCAGTACAGGGAAAGGTCACAGAAGGCAGCAGCCATAGCCAACGCAAGACAGTGCCTCACAGCCTATGCAGCAATTGAGGCAGGTGTAAGCACGCAAGTTCCAGCCGGTTGTCAAGGAGATGTAACCTCTTGCACCTGCACTGTAGGACAGCAGAGCGCTACATGCACAGTCGCTCAGGGCGGAGTGAACTGC
The DNA here is from genome assembly GCA_037481935.1 of Aquificaceae bacterium. Taxonomy (NCBI): domain Bacteria; kingdom Pseudomonadati; phylum Aquificota; class Aquificia; order Aquificales; family Aquificaceae; species Aquificaceae bacterium. The sequence goes on from JBBFKQ010000008.1 coordinate 8,031, forward strand.
CAGTAATATGAATCTTTCCTAAGCCCCCATCCGGGGGCTTTTTTGCTTTTGGGGGTTGAAAATGAGAACGGCGAGGGGTTTTACACTCGTTGAGCTTCTTGTGGCAATTGCCATTCTTGTTGTTCTTGTTTCCATTGCCATCGCCTTTTTTGGAGATGCCATAAGAAAGTCCTACAGGGCTTCTGCACTGGCTAATGCCAGAGTCTGTCTGTCGGAATATTCAGCTTCAACAGTAGAAAACGACCCATACACTCCACCTGCAGGTTGTACTCTTTCTGCTGATGGCTCATCCTGCACCTGCACAGTTTCTGGACTTGTGGGTTCAGTTACATGCACCCTCGGTGATGGCGGTTCTGTGAGCTGTCAGTAGGTTTGATTCTAAATAATCTATCTAAAACCTGCAGGTTTCCTCCCTTTCTTTTTCAGGATATACAGAAGACAGGGACTGATTCTTGATGACTATTAGCCTGGTCTGGGATGGGTCTGAAGAATATAAGGGACCGCAGAGGGTCCCGTGCCTTTCAGTAGGTGGTGGTCTTTGTCTGAATGAAGGGCACTCCAGCGGTCACGTTGGCACAGAGCGGTGGTTTCACAAAGCTGAACATGTTGCTGAGGTTCCTTACGACCTGAGAATTGAACCATATTTCAAAGTTACCGCTTATGTCTATCCTGTTGTTGGCGTTTTGACCTGTTGAATTGACTATTAACATCCCGTTTATGTCAAAGGTTCCATTTCCAGAACCTATGGAGAACTGTCTGCTGTTGCTGGTTGCGAAAACAAGACCGTTTATCTCCGCCGTGCCATTCCTGCTTATGACCATGTTGTTGTCGGTTATTATGAGAACAGGATTCTGTTCGGAACCGAGAGCACTCTGTGAGTTGAGGTCTATGTAAAAGCAACCGTTTGCTGGCGGGTCTGAACAGCTCGTGGCATTCCCTCCGCCAGTGTATAAAAGACCGCCATTCCATCTTATGTTCCGGTCATTCAGATGGATGTTGTACGCAAAGACGTTTACATTGTTGACCCTAAGACCATTTCCACCATCTTCCACTCTGCCACTCGCAACAAGCGTTAGATTCTGGCCGTTTACTGTTCCATTTCCAAGGTTTACGTTGCTGGCCGAGACTACACCTCCACCGGTGAATGTTCCAGAAAAGCTAAGATTTGCGTTGTTTCCAAGGTTTACCCTTTCACATATGGCCTGGGTGGCGTTGCCCTGTCTTTTTTCGTAGGCGGTGCCGTTCCATACAAAGCTTACAGCGTTATTTCCAGAGCCACAGGATATTGTGTTTCCTGAGGCAGTGCAACTGCTGAAGTTGTTGTTAACGCATTCCTGTGGAAGTCCGGCGGTTGAGAGGCTTGGTCTTCCATCGGTTGCAAAGCTCACTCCGAAGTTTCTTGATAAGAGGTCAAGAAGCTCAGCTCTGTTTCTTGCTCCGTCAAAGACATCTCTTGTCAGGTCCGTTCCAGGGGGAAAGGCGCTGGGTACATAAGGGTCCACAAGGGCTGTTGTTCCTCGCGGGTTATTCGGACATCTCTGAACCTCGTTTTCTCTTGGTGGGTTCTGCACCAGATTTCCTGTCAGAAGAGCCGACGTCCTGCACTGTTCTTCACAGCTGGCTATTGCTCCGGAGCCACCAAGATTTATGCCATCAAGCTCTAAAAAGTTGGCGGCTCCAAGGTTTGCATAGGTCCTTGCTGTGAGCACAGCAACCTTGACCACCCTTGCGTTTCCAATAGTTGCCCTTGACCACACAAAACATGCACCGCCCGCATCAGCTGTCTGAACCTCTACGCTTGCACCGTTGTAGTTCATTGTTCCACCAATGTTTGCACATTCAGCGCCATCAAATCTTCTTCTTGTTGCCTCCATTATTCCTGCGTTCGCAGCCTTTTCTGCAAGATGCCATCTGGATTCAGAGGTTATGGACCTAAAGCCCATCTCCGTCATATACATGCCCGCCATACCCATGATAAGCACCACAACCGCTATCACGAGCGTTGTGGCAAGAGCAAAGCCTTTTTCTCTCATGGCTATCACCTCCCGTAATACCTTGTTATCTGATACTGCCTGCCGTCTGCACTGAGGAAGGTGGCATCCACCCTGACAGACCTGCCCTGAGCCTGCACGCTGAAGTTCTGAACCCTTCCTATTCGGACTGCGTTCTCGTTATCCGTGCAGTTGCCAGCCATGTCCACCCTGTCCATCACGAGCCAATCACCATCCATACGTATGGTGATTCTGTGTGGCACACGGGTTATGTAGTCCCCGGCTCCCAGGTTGACATTGTTCCCCAGGTTTGCAGGTATGCTTACCGTATTCATACCCGTCATACAGTCTGGCTGATTCAGTGAGCCCCCAAGAGAGACCACTACAGGTCGCCCGTTGTTATCATATCCCGGCTTTATTCTTGCGTTGTGCCATACATAATAGCAGTTCTGATTTGCCCCGGTGTTTAGCCTGCAACTTATCACAGTTGCGTTGTTACCGCTTACGGCTCTTACAAACCCTATTCCGTAAAGGTTGGCATAAAAGGTCACCGAGCTACCTGCAATGTCCATACACATGGGGTCCTGTGGTGGATACTGGTTGTTGCAGGGGGGTATGAGATTGGGGTTTATGTTGCATACGTTGTTCTGGTCTGTAGTGTTTCCAGGGCAGGGTACTCCAGCCCCCCATCTTGAGAAAAGGAACTCAAGGGTGGTTATAGCATTCCTTACATCCTCGCTCATCTCAGAAACATCCCTGTTCCCCCTGAAAGCTCTGTTTGAGCCTATGAACATGCTTGCCACTGCGCCAAGTATGATGGTAGCAACCACTATGGCTACAAGAAGTTCAACGAGAGATATACCTCTGTTTTTCATGACATTCACCTCAATCAAATCTGCACACTATATCTGTAAGACTGAAGCTCCTGCCCTCAGCGGATGCTGTTGCGGTCACAGTGCTACAGGAATTGATACGGGGATTACAGCTTCCACTCACGCTGATTGATACATTAAAGCGATTGCACTGTATGTTGCCCACAGCGTTTCCACCTCTGCATGCTTCTATGGCTGAGCTCGCCGCCTGCACTAAACAGGTCTGAAGTATGTTCTGCCTGTTGTATATACCGAAGAAAGTAAGAAGCCCTGCTATGCCCACGGCAACTATAAAGGTTATGAGCACCGCCACAAGACCTTCCACGAGAGTAAAGCCTCTCATTGACATGACCCCCTTACTATTGATGGGCCAAAGCCCCTTATGGTGTATCTTACGCATCTTCCTGTATCTGTTCTTCTCACATCTACTGTGGCATCAGAGGTGTTTATGGCGAGACCCCTCGGGTCAAACCCGGTAACACCATTAGCGTTTATCTGCACAAATTGGGCGTCAGACTCTGCAACACTTACACTTCTTACTACATCTCCACCACATGTCAAGTTTCTTGATACTCCAATATTATAGACGGCAATTCCATTTCCTGATTGACATATGCTTGTGTTTACACCCCTTTCTATTGCAACCATTCTTGCCCACTTGAGGGTGCTTTCTACCTGAAGCACGTATTCCTGATACTTGTAAGCTCTGTAGTATTCCCTTACAAAGGGTATGGCTATGCCCGCAAGAATGGCGATGATAGCCACCACTATGAGAAGTTCTATGAGGCTAAAGCCCTTTTTCATCTCCACACCTTCCTTGCACATTTAGTTTAAGGCTACGAAAGATACTCTGCGTGAAGGCATCGTGAAACTACTGACAGTTGGTTCCAGTGCATGTTCCCCTTCTTATAAGCCCCCTTAGAGGCTGTAAGGTGTAGCATTCACATCGCTCAGTATCAGTTCGCCTGACGAACACGGTGCTGCTAAATATGGCAAATCCTCTCGGGTCAAAGGCTGAGCCTCCACCCGTGGCATTCAGTTGGACAAAGTTGTCCATTATCTCCACTTTTCTCATCCCATCTCCGTTGCATATGCCAGACCTCCTTGTCCCCATATCGTGAAGGGTGAGCATGTTGCTCTGCACGCATATGCCCACATTTATGCCCCTTTCCATGGCTATGAGTCTTGCCCACTTTATGGTGCTTTCTACCTGAAGCACATACTCGTTATATTTGTATGCCCTGTAGTACTCCCCCACGAGGGGTATGGCTACGCCCGCAAGTATTGCCACTATAGTAATTGCTATAAAAAGCTCAACGAGACTTAACCCTCTTCTCCCCATGACTGCTTTACCTCCAGAGCTTTTACGGCTTATATTTTAATACATGAAAACAAAAAACAAACTCACAGCTGAGGAATTTTTCAAACTCTACCCGGAAGAGAGTAGAGTGGAGCTTATTGAAGGGGAGGTTTACGAAATGCCGGCACCCAACTTTAAGCATCAGCTCATAGTGGTAAGGATACTCTCAGCTCTTCTGAAGCACCCAGAGGCAAGGGACAGAACAGTTCCATCACCCATTGATGTGGTACTTTCAGAGACCCTCGTTCTCCAGCCCGATATAGTTTACGTGTCTGACCCTTCAAAGGTAAGAGACAGAATATACGGCTCTCCAGACCTTGTGGTGGAGGTAGTGTCTCCTTCAACCTTTAAAAGGGACATAACCGACAAGATGAAAATTTACGAAAAACACGGAGTGAAAGAATACTGGCTCGTGTTTCCCTTAGAGAAGACCATAATGGTCTATACGCTCACAGAAAAGGGTTATGAGCTCTTTTCTTATGCCACAGAAAAAGGAAAGGTCAGGTCAGGGGTTCTTGAGGGCTTTGAGCTGGAAGTGGAGGAGGTGTTTGGAGGGTTGTGATGGAGGCAAAGACAAAACTGACCGCTGAGGAGTTCTTCAGGCTATATCCGGAAGAGTCCAGAGTAGAGCTTGTTGAAGGGAAGGTCTATGAGATGCCAGCACCGAGCCTTATACATCAAGAAATTCTGATGAGGATTGCTTCTGCCATGAAGTCTTTCGTGAAGGAAAGGACTTACGGTAATGTGTTTGTGGCTCCGGTTGATGTTGTCTTCTCGGAAAATACAGTGCTTCAGCCGGATGTGGTATGGGCAAGGGAATTCTCCTTTTCTAGCCCGAGAATAGACAGGGTGCCAGAGCTGGTTGTTGAGATAGTCTCACCTTCCACAATCATAAGAGACCTGACTGATAAAATGAAAATATACGAAAAGAGCGGGGTACAGGAATACTGGCTTGTTCTGCCACTTGAAAAGGTTATAATCGTTTACACACTTACATCAGAAGGTTACAGGCTCTATTCGTCAGCAACAGATAGAGGAAAAGTCCAGTCTAAAGTTCTCGAGGGTTTTGAGCTTGCTGTAGAAGAAGTTTTTGAAGGGTTTTAAGGACTTATATCTTCAGACCCGTCCAGCCCTTACACATAGCGTAGCCAAGAGCCTGAATTCCGCTTCTCCAGTTGATATAAATCATTATGAGAAGCCTTTCACAGCCCTTAAAATAAGAGCAAAACCCATAAGGAGGTAAAATCATGGCACAGACTGTTAACCTAAAGGGCAATCCCGTTGCTCTGTGTGGACCTGCTCTCAAGGTGGGAGACGATGCCCCTGTGGCATACGTAGTTACAAAAGACCTTCAGGAGATAGCTGTGGGAGGTCCCGGCGATAAGGTGCAGGTCATAGTCACCGTTCCATCCCTTGATACCCCCGTGTGTGAGACGGAGACAAAAAAGTTCAACGAGCTCATGGCTGGTATGAACGGAGTTGCGGTATGCGTCATATCCATGGACCTGCCCTTTGCACAGAAGAGGTTCTGCGAGAGCTTCAACATAGGCAACGTGGTGGTGGCTTCTGACTTCAGATACAGGGATATGGAAAAGTATGGCGTCCTAATATCTGAGGGTGCCCTCAAGGGCATTCTTGCAAGGGCTGTCTTTGTAGTGGACAGGGAGGGCAAAATCGCCTACATACAGCTTGTGCCCGAAATCACTCAGGAGCCCAATTACGATGAGGTGGTCTCAAAGGTAAAGGAACTTCTCTAATACTTTAACATGGGGGCTTCTGCCCCCATCCAGCCTATATTTAACCTTATGGAAACAAAAACAAAGCTCACCGCAGAGGAGTTTTTCAGACTCTATCCCGAAGAGTCCAGAGTGGAGCTCATAGAAGGGGAGGTCTACGAGATGCCCGCGCCAAGTGTTCACCATCAGAGAGTGCTTTTTTACATCTCAAGGAGTATGCAGGAATTAATTATGAAGCAGGATATTCAGGGTGAGGTCTTTATCTCTCCAGTGGACGTGGTGTTTTCAGAGGATACGGTTCTCCAGCCGGACATTGTCTATATGTCAGACCTTTCAGAAGTTAGAGACAGGATATACGCCTCTCCGGACCTTGTAGTGGAAATAGTCTCGCCTTCCACCTTCAAAAGGGATTTGACAGATAAGATGAAGCTTTACGAGAGATATGGTGTAAAAGAATACTGGCTTGTGTTTCCTTTAGAAAAGACCATAATGGTCTATGAGCTTACAGAAAAGGGTTATGAGCTCCTTTCCTATGCCACAGAGAAGGGCAAAGTAAAGTCAAGAGTCCTGCAGGGCTTTGAGCTGGAGGTGGAAGAGCTTTTTGGAGGTCTGTGATGGAGGTTAAAACAAGGCTGACCGCTGAGGAGTTTTTTAAACTCTATCCAGAGGAGAGCAGGGTTGAGCTCATTGACGGGGAGGTCTACGAAATGCCGGCGCCGAGCTTTATGCATCAACTGGTAGTATTGAGGATTGCATCAAACATGCTTTCATGGGTAGATAGCAGAAAGACTGGATTTGTAGTTGCATCACCTATTGATGTGGTGCTTTCAGAAGATATGGTGCTTCAGCCGGATATAGTCTATGTATCAGATACTTCCAAAGTAGGCAACAGAATACACGGCTCACCAGACCTTGTGGTGGAGGTGGTTTCACCTTCCACCCTCAAAAGAGACATAACCGATAAGATGAAAATTTACGAAAAACACCGCATTAAAGAATACTGGCTTGTCTTTCCTTTAGAAAAGACCATAATGGTCTATGAGCTTACAGAGAAGGGTTATGAGCTTTTTTCTTACGCTACAGAGAAGGGTAGGGTAAAGTCAAAGGTTCTCGAGGGCTTTGAGCTGGATGTGGAAGAGGTATTTACCTTATAATAGAAGGGAGGAGGTTTTATCGTGGAAAGGGAAAGGCTCTATTCAAAGAAGCTGAACGCTGGCAAAAGGACTTACTTTTTTGACATTAAGAAGGGCAGGGACGGTTCTGCCTACCTGATAATCACAGAGCAGACTGAGGACAAGAAGAACAGGCTAATGGTCTTTGAGGACAGGGCAGAAGAGTTCATGCAGGCACTGCAGGAAGCCCTGGGCAAGATGAAAGAGGTGAAATAAACAGACAATTCGCAGGAGGTTGGGGCATGAAGTTGCTTCTCTTTCTCTTACCAATGGCCAGCTTTGCCCTTGAAGATTGTAGACCCTCCATAAGTCTTGAACAGGCAATAAACAACGCAAGGCAACATGTGGGGAATGTCCAGTCCGCTCAGCTATCTCAGAACAGAAAAACGGGAGAGTGTTTCTACAGAGTTAGGGGGTCTGAGGGCACTGCGGTGATAGATGCAAGGGATGGAAAGCTGCTTAAGTTTACCAGAAGGCGATAAGTCTATTTTGAGGGTCTGAAGGCTTTGACCTTTGTCTCGTCGGTGGTTATGTATGGACCTCCTATGAGGTCTATGCAGTAAGGCACTGCAGGGAAGACGGCATCAAGACATACCTTTATGGATTGAGGCTTTCCCGGCAGGTTTATTATGAGAGTCCGGTTTCTTATTCCTGCTGTCTGGCGTGAGAGTATGGCAGTGGGAACCTGCTTTAGAGATACCGCCCTCATGAGCTCACCAAATCCAGGAAGCATCTTCTGGCACACCGCTTCTGTAGCCTCAGGCGTCACATCCCTGGGCGCTGGTCCCGTCCCGCCTGTGGTGAGTATCAGGCAACAGCCCTCCACATCTGACATATGGATGAGTGCACCCTCTATTAGGTCCCTCTCGTCGGGAACTATACGATAAACCACCTCAAAAGGAGAGGTTATAACTTCGTTCACATACTCTATTATGTATTTACCGCTTATGTCCTCGTATTCTCCCCTGCTTGCCCTGTCAGAAATAGTGAGAACACCTATTTTTGCCTTTTCCATGGGTTAACATTATAAAACATGGAGCAAAAACCAAGGTGGGTCTACAGGCTTGAAAACTACAGAAAAGCTCTAAAACAGCTCAGGTCTGCGGTGGAGCTATTCGGGGAAAGGCAGCTTACAGACCTGGAAAAGCAGGGTATGATTCAAGCTTTTGAGTATGTGTTTGAACTTGGCTGGAACTTACTGAGAGACTATCTTCTTTATCAGGGACATACGGACATAAAAGGCTCAAGGGATGCCATAAGAACAGCCTTCAGGTATGGTCTTATAGAGGACGGTGAGCTATGGATACAGATGATGTCTGCTAGAAACCTCACATCACACACCTACGACCAGAGCCTTGCGGAGCAGGTGATTAAAGCAATAGTGGAACAGTATATGTCAGAATTTGAAAAACTCCAGAACGCTTTTGAAAGGCTTGAGAAGGAATATGAACAGAGTAGCTCTTGACACTAAGACTCTTGAACTTCTAAAGAGCGTCTTTAGAAAGTATCCAGAGGTGGAGAAGGTTTATCTTTTTGGCTCAAGGGCAAGAGGCAATTACTCTAAGGCTTCAGACATAGACCTTTTTCTTGTGGCTCCGGGTATGAGCTTTGACCGCTACCTGAAGCTCTACTCAGAGCTTGAGGAGCTTGACATACCTTATAAGATTGACCTTATAATGAACTGGCAGTTGCCAGAGGAAGCTTTAGAGATATATCCTGAGAAGGTTGACATCTGATATTGTGAATGTTAAAATCACTTTCAGCATGAAGCTGGTGGTCTCCCTTCTCAGCACGCTGCTCCTGCTCTTTGCGGACTTTGCGGTGGCAGAGCATCACCACGAGGACCATGAGCTTCATGTAGACTGCTCCGTATGTATCCTCCAGCATACCCAGCTGGACACCCCCAGCTACAAGCCCAGTTTAGACATAAGAATTCTCACAATCCCTGTAAAATTTCAGGAAAAACCCCTTCAGCCAGTATTTAAACCCCTTATAAAGACCACGCACTGTAGAGCACCTCCTGCCCTCTAAACCTCTACACCGACCCCTTATAAAAACTCAAAAGGAGGTGCATGCCATGAAAGTTTTATACATTTTCAGCACGCTAAACAGCGCCAGCTACATACTGGGCAGAATGATACTGCCCCAGCTGGAAAACGACGCCCACCCGGTAGAGGTCTCAGGGATGTTTTTCTTTCTTGACAACAACTATGTGCTGGTGAAGGGAAACCCCATAGGGGAGAGGCTTGCAAAACTTCTCAGGGATGGAAAGATTGGCTTTCTGATGGGTTGCGACCAGTGCTGTTACGAAAGAAACATAGCGGACAAACTCGTGGATGGTGCCACTATAGGGTGTTTTCCAAACCTTTATGGAAAAGCCCAGCAACTGGGCGTCCAGCAGGTCATAACACTTTAAGGAGGTGAAGAGATGAGAAAGGCTTTTATTTTTCTGACAGGTCTGTTTGGCTTTACCTTTGCACAGGAAAACCTTCAGGACTTGAAGCGTCAGCTGGAAGAGCATAGAAAGCTCATACAGGAGCTGGAAAGAAAAATTCAGTCCCTTGAAAAAGCTCAGCAGTCAAAGCCAGAGGAAAAGAAAGAGCTCACAAAGCCAGAGCCCGCAGACAGAAGTCTCCAGCTCAGGGCAAAGTTTGACGAAAGACTGAGAGCATATCAGGTTTCTCCCTTCAGACAGACCGCCTTTCTACCCGACATTTCCTTCATACTGGACTTTTCTGCGGTGGCAAGAAACAGAAAGGATAAGGAATACGAGGAGCTTGTAATTCCCAGGCTCTGGCACAGGCACGAGCACAACGGGCACGGACATGCACTCCTGAACGATAAGAGAGGCTTTAACCTCAACTACGGAGAGCTGTATCTGTATGCTCCTGTTGACCCTTACTTTGACCTGTATGCGACCATACCCTTCTCCGAAGATGGTGCGGAAATAGAAGAAGCCTATGCGGTCACTAGAGGTCTTCCCGGTGGCTTACAGCTGAAGGTGGGTAAGTTCAGGAGCGGTTTTGGAAGGCTCAACGCACAGCACCCTCACGCATGGGACTTTGCCACCCAGCCACTTCCCAACAAGGTATTTCTTGGTGATGACGGGCTTGTGGAGAAAGGCATAGGTATAAACTGGCTTGCACCTACACCCTTTTATCTTCTCTTTGGTCTTGAGGTGCTTCAGGGGGAGAACGACCAGAGCTTTGGCTACAAGGGCTTTACCATAACTGACCCAAACAATCCAAGCAATACCTTTGAAATTGGCGACAAGCCAGTTCCAAACCTCTATGTGGGCTATATGAAGACCTCCTTTGACCTTGGAAGGCTCTCCGTGCTTACCGGGCTTTCTTACGCTCAGGGTAAGCACAGACACGCTCATGACGACCACGGACTGGATGCGAAGACCAAGCTATACGGCTTTGACCTTACCGCAAGATATCAGATAGACAGCGTCAGATATCTGGCTCTGCAGGGTGAGTATATGTGGAGAGACCAGGATGGGACAAGGTATGGCTTTAACAACGCTGGGAACGTGACTACAGCAAAGATTGACAGAAAACAGGCAGGTTTTTATGCACAGCTTGTGGGCAGGTTCCACAAGCAGTGGAGGGCAGGTGTTCGCTATGAGCTTATAAACAAGAACGATGTTAAAAGAAACGGCACTGCCCTGTGGGCACCCGACAACCTTCCTGCCTACTACGCCATGCTTGAATACACACCCACTGAGTTTTCACGCATAAGGCTTCAGGTGGGAGAAAACAGAGCCTTCTACGAGGGTCAGAAACGCAAGCCCGTAAAAGAGGTCATCCTGCAGTTCAACTTTGCCATAGGAGCCCATGGTGCGCATCCTTTCTGAAATCGCAGGCGGGGGGTCACTCCCCGCATATCTAACTCCCTGCAAGAATACAATCAAAATCTTTTTCATTAAGAAATTTTCTAATCGCTCTGTCTCTTCGGTCACGCTGAGCCTTGCTCCCTCTACTGTGGAAGCACCGTTTATGACAGGAGGGGGGAGGGGTTATTATGCTTAAGAAAGTCTTCGTAAAGACGCTCCCTCTTGTTCCTTACGCTGGCACCCTTGGGGTGTTTTCTGCCTGCGGTTGTGGGCACTGTCCCGCATGCCTTGGGGCTTCAGCCAGCGTGGTGGGTCTTGCCCTGCTTATAGGTAGTAAAAAGCTCCTTTCCTCTATAAGGGGAGGGGAGGCTGAGGGGGAAGGGGGTAAACATACAAGGAGGTGTGAGCCATGAAAAGTCTGCTGGTCTTTTTGCTCCTTAGCCTCTCCTTTGCCTCTGCCCAGCTGAGGGTAGTTGCCACCTACCCATGGATAGGGGAGCTGGTGAAGGAAGTGGGTGGGGACAGGGTAAGGGTGCATGTTATAGCCCGTCCGGATGAAGATTTTCACTTTGTGGTGCCAAGACCTTCTCATATAGCAAAGCTAAGGGATGCGGACCTGCTGGTTATAAACGGTGCGAGCCTTGAAGTTGGCTTTCTTCCACCACTCCTTCAGCAGTCCAACAATCCAAGAATTCAGCCGGGAAGGGAGGGTTTTCTGGATCTCTCGGAGTTTGTCCAGATAATAGAAAAGCCTGAGAGGGTTTCCAGAGAGATGGGGGACGTGCATCCGGAGGGAAATCCTCACTACGTGTATGACCCCTACAACATTCCAGTGCTCGCAAAAGCGGTCACCGAAAGGATGTGTCAGCTCAGGCAGTCTGAATGCTCTTTCTACAGGTCAAACCTTGAGGACTTCCTCAGAAGATGGAATGCAAAGCTGAAGGAATGGGACGAGGGCTTTTTAAAGCTCAGAGGCTTGAAAGTTATCCAGTGGCATAAAACCTACAACTATCTCTTTAATCGCTATGGAATACAGACTATAGGCACCTTAGAGCCTATTCCTGGTATTCCCCCCACCGCAAGACATCTTGAACAGCTTGTGTCCTCCGCAAAAGGTCAGGGGGTGAGGTATGTGGTCATTGAGGGCTTCAGGGCTGGAGAGAGAAGGACTGCCCAGAGGGTGGCAGAGCAAATAGGTGCAAAGGTGGCTATACTTCCCAGCGACGTGGGCTCCGAAGGTGCAAAAAGCCTTTTTGAAATGTATGACATAATCCTGAGGAGGCTATCTCAGTGATATGGGACTTGTTTCTTTCCAGCTTTCTTCTCTCTGTGTTGCTTGTGGGCATTCATGCCTACTTTGGCAGGGAGATAGTCCGCAGGGGTATAATCTTCACAGACATTGCGGTGGCTCAGTTTTCAGGGGTGGGCATTGCCCTCTCCCTCATGCTCTTTCATGGAGAATATACCTACTTATTTTCCTTGTTCTTTGGCCTGCTTGCCAGCCTTCTCATAGCCCTGTCTCAAAGGCTTAAAGATTATGCTGAAGCCTTCATAGGTCTTCTCTACGCCCTTGGCTTTTCCCTTGTAGTTCTTATACTGTCCTTCTCTGCCCATGGCATGGAGGAGCTCAAAAGGCTCACAGCCAGCGACATCCTTTTCGTAAGACTTGAAGAGGTGTTAAAAACCGCATTCATATACTCCGCCATCGGCATAATGCTATACCTTCGCAGGTATCTCAGAGGGCTTCTGCGGGAGCTTTCCTTTTTTGCCCTATTTTCCCTTACCCTTGCCAGCTCAGTCAAGCTTGCTGGCGTGCTTGTGGTCTTCTCTCTTCTTGTATCCCCTGCCCTCGTTTCTCTGCTTCTGGGTAGGGGGCTTGTCTTTGCCTGGGTATGGGGGACCTTCTGGAGCTTTCTGGCAATAGCCCTTTCCTTCTGGCTTGATATGCCCACTGGATATAGTCTTGTTTTCTTACACTCTCTAATGGGGCTTGCTGTGTTTATAATTAAAATGGCTAAATGAAGGTGTTGATACTCACCTCTTCTTTTGGTGGGGGGCATAACAGCGTTGCAAGGGCTATCAAAAGAGCCCTTGAGGAAAACTACTCTGCAAGCGTCAGGATAGAAGACCCCTACCACCTCATGAACCCGAGACTGAACCAGATTAACGCAAGGTTCTACGTATACATGATGAAATACTTTCCCGGAGTTTACGGGCTTTTTTACAACTCCACCTATGACCTTGAAAAGGACAGCATCCTTAACTTTCTCCTCTCCCTTCCGGGCATTGATAAGCTGAGGGAGCTTTTAGAAGAAGAAAGACCGGATGCGGTGGTGGCGGTCTACCCTACCTACGCGGGCATGCTCAGGATACTTAGAGAGAGAGGCTTTTCTGTTCCGAAGAGTTTTGTGGTGATAACGGACTTCGTTGCCCATGTGCAGTGGCTTCATGACGGTATAGATGTTTACTTCGTGCCTTCAGAGGAGGTAAAGTTTCACTTACACAGAAAGGGTGTGGTCTGCGGATGGGTTCAAGTCACGGGTATACCCATAAATCCCGAGTTTGAGAAGTTCCGGGAAAGAGACAGGGACACAGTCCTCATAAGTGCAGGTATGTTTGGTATGACCCCCTCCGTTATGGAGATATGTAAGGTGGTCGAAGAAGTTGTTCCCCGGAACCTAAAAATAACACTGCTGTGTGGCACCGACAGAAGACTTTATCAGAAGGTGAAAATGAGATTCAGAAGGGTTGAGGCGGTTGAAGGAGTCCTCACCCACGAAGAGATGGCGAGATATATGGGTAGGTCTGTTCTTCTCATATCAAAGGCAGGTGGCATAACCACTTCAGAAGCTCTTTCTGCAGAGACACCTCTTCTCGTCTACAGACCACTCCCCGGTCAGGAATACTACAACGCTCTGTATCTTCTGAAAAACGAGGCGGGAATGGTTGCCGGCAACAGGAGAGAGCTCGGTAGAGTCCTGAGGTTCTTCTTTGAAGATAGCCAGTTCAGGGAATCTCTTAGAGAAAACATAAGAAGGCTCAGGAAGCCCCATTCTTCCCTTTCAGTAGCCAGAGGTATACATGATGCCCTGCAGAAAGAAGGTTTAGGGTTATAAGAAGGAGCTCAAAGGGTAGCAGGTTTAGGCTCACGTCAAGAAGGTTCAGAAAAAGGACAAGCATAACAAAAAGATACTGATAGAAGGTGACGAGCTTTCCAAGAATTGAAACCTTTACCCTGTGTCTGATGAGGGTTGCATAAGCGCCCACAGGTGCGAGAGCAATGTCCTGCCCCACCGTTAGCAGAACAGCCCACCAGCTCACGTCAATCTTGAGCGGTGCAAAATAAAGGGCAAGAAAAGCAAGAGCTACAAATATCCTGTCCGATACGGGGTCTACAACCTTTCCAGCCTCACTCTCTACCCTGAACCTCCTTGCCAGAAAGCCATCCAGCTTGTCGCTGAAGACACCTAGAATAAAAACAAGGAGCCCTTCTCCAAGCCTGCCTTTAAGCAGGAAAAACAGAAAGAGCAGTCCAAGCAGGATTCTGGTAGAGCTTAGCAGGCTTGGCAGGAGCCTTAGCCTTTTTCCTCTAACCCTTATGAAGAGAATATTCCCTCCTCCTTCATATCTGTGTAGTTCTTCTGGCAGGCGGTGTAGTAGTGTATAAGAGCGGGAACTTGCTTTTCTCTCAAAGCCTTACACCTTCTTCCAATGCTATCCTGTGTATGGGCTTTTCCTCTTCACCCTCTGGATACGGCACCACTTTCATGGGTGCTTTTATAAGCAGGTCTATGTCTCCCCCTCTTTCCGCAGGGTCTGTCCTTGAGCCAAAGAGATAGACCTCCACCTCCTTGCCAAAGACCTCCTCTGCAGTTTCCCTTATTGACCTGAGAGTCTTTTCAGAAAGCCTCACCCTTCCTTCCATGCGGGCACTTCAAGCCAGAGGTATTCCTCCCTTTCCGGACCTGTGGAAAGCATCACTATGGGAACACCCAGATAGCTCTGGATAAAGTCAAGGTAGGAGAGGGCTTGCTCTGGAAGGCTTTGTAGGTCTTTTGCCCCCTTGGTGTCTCTTAGCCAGCCCTTAAAGGTCCTGTAAACAGGTTTTACTCTTGAGAGGGCACTCAGGCTTGCAGGAAAGCTGTCTCTTTCTCTTCCATCAATTTCGTAGGCTACGCAGACCTTTATCTCTTCAAAAGCATCCAGCACGTCCAGCTTTGTGATTATAAGCCCGTCAAGCCCGTTCACTTCCACCGCATGCCTGAGGGCAACCAGGTCAAGCCATCCACACCTCCTTGGTCTTCCCGTAGTAGCTCCATACTCTCCGCCCCTTTCTCTGAGAAGTTCGCCCTCTTCTCCCTTCAATTCTGTGGGAAAAGGTCCTTCTCCCACCCTTGTGGCGTATGCCTTTGAGACGGCCCAGAAGCTTGCTTCTAAAAAGTATTTTGGTGGAAGCCCCGTTCCGTTGGAAAGTCCAAGGGCTGAGGCGTTGGAGGAGGTAACATAGGGGTATGTGCCCATGTCTATGTCCAGCATGGTTCCCTGAGCACCTTCAAAAAGCACTCTGCCCTCAAAGTTCAGAAGCAGACGCGTGGTATCCACTACCCTCTCCCTTATCCTTCTGTAGTTTTCCATGGTGCCTTCAAATATTTCCTGTGCATCCATGCTGTGGTTTTCGCAGTAGACCTTCTCACACAGGTCTGCTACAAACTCTATGTTTTCCTTTATTAGCCTGTAGGTTCTGTCCGGGTCCTCAAGGTCGCAGACCCTTATACCCTTCCTTCCATACTTGAACATGTAAGAGGGTCCTATACCCCTCAGGGTGGTTCCTATCTTTCCCTTCCTCTCAAAGAGAGAGTCAAGCACCTTATGGTAGGGGAGCACAAGGTGCGCCCTGTCGCTGATAAAAACTCTTTCCCATACTTTCAGACCCCTTGCCTGGAGCTCCTCCATCTCCCTGACCAGAAGCTCCAGGTCCACCACCATACCCTGAGCCACCACACCCACTGCATGCTCATGGAGTATCCCGGTTGGCAGAAGGTGCAGGACGAACTTTTCATCCCCCACCATCACCGTATGCCCTGCGTTGCTTCCACCCTGATATCGGACTACCATATCAAAGTCCGCAGAGAGAAGGTCCACCACCTTACCCTTTCCTTCATCGCCCCACTGGGCGCCCAGTATCACAAGATGTCTCTTCATCCAATCGCTCCCTGAAGCTCTTCCACCTTTTCCCTTATAGCTTCAAGCAAATCTCTTATCCCCCAACCCTTAACTGCGGAAACCACCACTGACCTGCCTTCCATAAAGGCGGGCTCTGTAAGATACTTTATGTCCTCCTCCTTTTCCACCACTCTGTCCGCTTTGTTGAAAACGTATATAACAGGCTTTTCCTCTGCAGAGAGGTCTCTGAGTATATCTCTGACCACCTTTACCTTCTCAAGCCAGCCCTTGTCCGAAAGGTCTATCACATGCAGGATAATGTCCGCCTCCTGCACCTCCTCAAGGGTTGCCTTGAAGGACTCTATGAGCTCAGGAGGTAGCTTTCTGATAAAGCCCACCGTGTCGGTGATCAGAACCTTTATGTCTGGAAAGAGAAGCCTTGCAGAGGTTGTGGTGTCAAGTGTGGCAAAAGGCATGTTCGCCACCAGTGTTTCTCTCCCCGTGAGGGCTCTCATCAGGCTGGACTTTCCCACGTTTGTGTAGCCTACAAGGGCTACCTTTATAACTTTGAGCTCTCCTGAGCTTTCCCTCTTTTTCCTCTGCTCTCTTCTCTGCCTTTTTATGTCCTCAAGTTCCTCCTTTATCTGCTGTATTCTCCTCTTTATCCATCTTCTTCTTATCTCTGCCTCCTGCTCACCAGGGCCCCTTGTTCCCACGCCACCCCCAAGCCTTGAGAGCTCCTTTCCTCTTCCGTAGAGTCTCGGGAGCTCGTATGTGAGCTTTGCCAGCTCTACCTGCAGCTTGGCGGTCTTTGACCTTACCCTCCTGGAAAATATTTCCAACACAAGGTCTGCCCTGTCCATAATTCTCCTGCCTATAGCCCTTTCAAGGTTTGCCACCTGAGAGGGGCTCAAGAAGGTGTCGAATATGACCACATCCGCTCCGGTGCCTTCTGCCACCTGCCTTATCTCTTCCACTTTTCCTGCACCCACATAGTATTTAGGGTCTGGATGGCTCTTCCTCTGGATTATGTATCCAAGGCAGTGGCCCCCCACCGCCTTGAGAAGTTCCTTGAGTTCCTCAAGAGATTCGCTGCTATCCTTCTTGCTGTTTTCTATGAGGCTTACGAGAATACTTTTCATTAACCCCCTTGCACTATGGTGCTTATGGCGTGCTTGTATATGAGGTTTGGTTCGCCTTCCACCTCAAGAAGCAAGGTGTACTTATCATGGTCAAGCACCTTGCCCGTTATTCTGTTCCCTCTTGTCAGGAACACGGTTACGGTAGCACCCTTTCTCTTGAGCTCTTCTATGTATTCGTCCTGCACGTTCGTGTTCTTCTCCATAAACATCCTGCAAACCTCCATTATAAATTATAAAACTTTTTGCTTCAGTCAAGCCTTTAAAGGTCTAAAATATTAAGCCATGTCTCTCAGTATAACCCTCTGCCAGACAAATCCAGTTGTGGGGGACATAAGCGGAAATCTTCGGAAAATAAAGAGTATATGGGAAAAGATAGATACCCAATCCCACCTCCTTATCTTCCCTGAACTTTTTCTGTGTGGTTATCCTCCTGAGGACCTACTTTTGAAGCTGGATTTTCTGAGAAAATGCCGTAGAGCCCTTGATGAGCTTGTGAGCTTATCCAGGGGTATGTCCTCACTTTTAGTTCTCGGAACCCCCTACTACGAGGAAGACCTTTACAACGCTCTTGTGCTGATAGGCAGGGGTGAGGTGCTGGGTGTGTATAAAAAAACTTTCCTTCCCAACTATTCTGTTTTCGATGAGAAACGATACTTCAGAGCTGGAAGGGAGCCTCTCATGCTTGAAATAAACGGCGTAAGAGTGGGCTTTTCTGTGTGTGAGGACATATGGCATCCCGACGGCTGGGAAAGATACTACGCCCTTTCTGGCTGTGAAGTGCTCATAAACATAAACGCCTCTCCCTACTACAGAGGGAAGTATCAGTTCAAAGAGAACTTCCTGAAGGCTCGGGCTCAGGACAATCTGGCATATGTGGTCTACGTGAACATGGTGGGGGGACAGGATGAGCTGGTCTTTGACGGCAGGAGCATTGTTGTGGACCCGGAGGGCAAGGTTATGGCAAGGGCAAAGGCCTTTGAGGAAGACCTGCTCCTTGTAAGCCTTGATATAGAGAGGGTAAGAAGGAAAAGGCTTTTAGACCTCAGACTCCGCGAGAGGGTTGTAGAAAGGGTAAAACCCGTATCGCTTTCGGACTTTCCGGAAAGGGAAAGGGTGTCTGCCCGTGTGGAAAGCTCCCCTTCAGAGGAGGAAGAGCTCTACAGAGCCATAAGGCTGGCATTAGAGGACTACGTGAGGAAGAACTCCTTTGAAAGGGTGGTTCTGGGTCTTTCTGGTGGGATAGACTCTTCTCTTGTTGCCTGCCTTGCGGTGGACGCCCTGGGAAAGGAGAAGGTGGTTGGCGTTTTTATGCCTTCGGAGTTTACCTCCAGAGAGAGCAGAGAGGATGTTTACCAACTTGCAAAAAATTTAGGCTTTGAGCTTCTTGAATATCCCATCACAGAGGTTTACAGGAGCTATCTCAATACTGTAAATTCACAGGAGCTTACAACCGCAGAGGAAAACCTTCAGGCTCGCATAAGGGCAAACATACTCTTTTACCTTTCCAACAGGTATGGCTGGCTTGTGCTGTCTACCTCCAACAAGAGCGAGTCTGCGGTGGGATACACCACTATCTACGGAGACATGGCGGGGGGCTTTGCCCCCATAAAGGACCTTTACAAAACATGGGTCTACAGGCTTGCCAGATACAGAAACTCCATTAGCCCAGACATTCCCGAGAGGGTGTTCCTGAGACCTCCCACCGCAGAGCTAAGGCCCGGTCAGACAGACCAGGACACCCTTCCACCTTACGAGCTCTTGGACAGGGTTCTGGAGCTGCACATAGAGGAGGGCATGGGTCTGGAGGAGATAGTATCTGAAGGGTATGACAGGGAGCTTGTAAGAAGAGTTTTGCAGATGGTAAAAAGAGCGGAATACAAAAGAAAGCAAGCACCTCCCGGTCCAAAGCTCACAAAGAGAGCCTTTGGAAAGGACTGGAGGATGCCCATAAGCAACGGCTATCAGAACCTGTAGAGAAAGCCGGCAAGAAAGCCATAGTCTGGCTGTGCAGGATGTTTGTTGAGGCTTTTGTGAAGACCAAAGCTGAGGTCTATGCTTTCTGTGGGATGCAGTAGTATGCCAAGGAGAGCATGGGTATCTCTCTTTGATTCTCTCTGCTCTGGTCTTATGTATTTTAGCTCTGCACCGAGGGTGAGCCACTGAGTGGGTCTGCCGTAGGCATGAAATATGACGCCGTAGGCGTCCCTCAGACCTTCCACATGGGAGGACTTTAGGTATACGCCGTTCAGGTTGAGGGTGAGCCTACCTATGTCTCTTTCAAGAATAAGGTTGAGGTTGGCGGTGGTCTTTCCGTAGCCTATGCCCCTTTTGCCCGTGTCAAGGTTGAGCTGTAGCCTGTAGCCTGCTCTCCAGCCCTCTTTCTCATAGGGTATGTGCTTTATGAAAACCCTAAGGTCGTCCAGACCGCTGAGCCTCTCCCCCCATTCCCTGAGCTTCACATAGGGCTGAAGGAGGGCAAGGTCCATGTTCTTTAAAAGTCCAGCCTGAAACTGAAAGTCCAGGCTCTGCCTTCTTGCTCCGTTGTAGTATTTAAAGCTGGCGTAATTGGTTTCAAACTGGAAGTTTCCCAGTCCTCCCAGCGTGCCTGCGTCCTCTGCCTCAAAGGGAAAGAAGGCAAGGGCAGGAGAATACATTACCATAACAAGTGCTAACTTTCTCATCTTTATACCTCCATAAAACCATGTTAAAAAGCACATTCAATATCAATATTATAACCTGAGCTGAAAAGGATACAGGAGGCTTGCTGAGAATGTGTTCAGTGTGGTCAAGAGGTAAAGATAGATGGCTGTAGTCTAACCTGCAACTTGCGTTATAACATACCAGTCCGGTTAAAAATAGTTAAGAAGTGGTAGACTATTTAGCCATGCACCTTATGGACACTTACAGAAGGCTTCCTGTCCGCTTTGTGAGGGGGAAGGGCGTGTACCTTTACGACGAGCAGGGCAGGAAATACCTTGACCTTCTGGCAGGTATTGCGGTCAATGCTCTGGGTTATGCAGACCCTGAGCTCACTCAGGCTATCTGCGAGCAGACTCAGAGGCTTTTGCACGTTTCCAACCTCTTTGAAAACCCCTGGCAGGAAGAGCTGGCTGGTGAGCTTATCAAAAGCTTCTGGACAAGGGGAAAGGTCTTCTTCTGCAACAGCGGGGCAGAGGCCAACGAGGGAGCCATAAAGCTGGTGAGAAGATACTTCTACGAGAGGGGGGAAAAGAGATATAGGATTATCACCTTCTACAGGGGCTTTCATGGAAGGACCTTCGGTGCCATGTCTGCAACCGCTCAGGAGAAGATTCAGAAAGGCTTTGAACCACTGCTGGAGGGCTTTGACTATGCAGAGTTTAACAACTTCCAGTCGGTGCTGAGGGCTCTCAGAAAAGAAACTGCAGGCATAATGCTTGAGGTCATTCAGGGCGAAGGTGGCATAAACGAGGCTCAGATGGAGTTTCTCCAGAGGCTTCAGGAGCTCTGCAGAAGGGAGGGTCTACTTCTTGTGGTGGACGAGGTGCAGACAGGTGTTGGAAGAACCGGGAAGTTCTACGCCTACGAGCACTACGGCATACAGCCAGACATCATAACCCTTGCCAAGGGTCTGGGGGGTGGGCTTCCCATAGGTGCGCTTCTGGCAAGGGAGGAGGTGGCACAGGCTTTCAAGCCGGGCTCTCACGGCTCAACTTTTGGGGGCAACCCTCTGGTCTGTGCGGGCGCCATGGTGGTGGTAAAAAAGGTAAAGAGTCTTCTTCCCCAGATAGAGAGGGTAGGGAATTACTTTAAACACAGGCTTGAGGAGCTGAAGGCAGGCAGGGTGAAGGGAAGGGGTCTAATGCTTGGTCTTGAGCTGGACGGGGAATGCTCTCAGGTGGCGTTGAAGGCTCTTGAGAAGGGTCTTGTGATAAACTGCACTTCAGAGAGGGTTCTCAGGTTTGTGCCCCCCCTCATAATTCAGGAACAGCATGTGGACGAAGCCATGGGTATACTGGCAGAAGTCCTCAGATAGTGCTATATTAATATGCGTGAGCTATGGACTTTCCTGAGCTTTTGGTGATTCTTGCGGTGGCTTTCATCTTCCTAGGTCCAGAGAGGATGATGGAGGTAGCCACTAAGCTGGGCGAGTTTTTGCGCAAGATAAGGGAAACCTGGGATGAGCTCAGGTATCAGCTATACATGGAAAGTGTGAACAAGAAGATAATGGAAGAAAGCAAGGATGTCAGCCCTCAAGCAGACTCATATGATTTAATAGAAGAGGCTCAGCATGAGGAGGTAAAGAAAGAGAATGGAGAATCAGGAACTTCCCAGGATGCCCCTGACGGAGCATCTGAGGGAACTCAGAAGCAGGCTGATTAAGTCTATACTGGCGTTTCTGGCGGGCACCGGTGTGGCTTTTTACTTTGCCAGCTACATATTTGAGGTTCTCAAAGAGCCTGTCAGGAAGTCATACCCCCAGGTTCAGCTTGTAACCCTCTCACCCACCGAGCCTCTTTTCATACTTCTGAAAATATCCATAGTCTTCGGTTTTATTCTCTCTCTGCCCGTTATACTCTATCAGCTGTGGAGGTTCGTAGAGCCAGCTCTCTATCCAAATGAAAAAAGGCTTGTCCTGCCTCTAACCTTTTTCTCTATACTTCTTTTCCTCCTTGGTGGAGCCTTTTCCTACTTTCTGGCTCTCCCCATGGCTCTGAAGTTTTTGCTGGGTATAGGACTTTCCCAGCTCCAGGCAACTCCCTTTCTTTCTGTCAACCTTTATATATCCTTCCTTCTCAAGATGATAGTGGGCTTTGGTATAGCCTTTGAGCTTCCTGTGGTTATTTTTCTCCTGCAGAGGTCTGGTCTTGTCACAGAAAAACAGCTCAAGTCCTTCAGGAAGTATTTTGTAGTTCTTGCCTTCGTGGCTGGGGCCCTCATAGCACCAGACGTTACCACTCAGGTGCTCATGGCAGTGCCTCTCATCCTTCTATATGAGATTTCCCTTCTGGCAGGCAAGCTAGGAAGGCGCAGGCAAAAGGAAACCGCCATAGAGGTGGTTCAGGGATGAAAGTTCTGGTAACAGGTGCAACTGGCTTTGTGGGAAGACATGTGGTTGATGAGCTTCTGAAACTTGGCTACACCGTTGGATGCATTGTAAGGGATGTGAGTAAGCTGGAGCATCTGTTCGGTGATAAGGTAGAACCCTACATATCTGACCTTGGGGATAAAAAATCTCTTTTGAAGGTCTTTGAGGAATTTGAGCCTGATTTCCTAATACATCTTGTGGGTATCCTTGTGGAAGACAGAAGGCACGCTCAGACCTTTATGAAGGTGCATTATCTTTACTCAAAGACCCTTTATGAAGTATCTAAGGAATACGGAAGGCTCAGGAAAGTGGTTCATATGAGCGCCCTCGGCACTCACCCAGATGCACCTTCCATGTATCACCGCACCAAGTTTATGGCGGAAGAGGAGCTAAAAAGGTCTGGTCTTAACTACACCATAATGAGACCTTCAATCATACTTGGACCAGAGCAGAGGCTCTTTTCTGACATGTGGAAGATAACCAGAATCCTGCCCGTGGTCGCACTGCCCGGTGGTGGTAGCTATCTTTTCCAGCCCGTGGATGTTAGGGATGTGGTCTGCGCTTTTGTAAATGCCTTAAAGGCGGATGAAAGTGATGGAAAGACATACGAGCTATGCGGAAGCCAGAAAGTGAGCTTCAGAGAACTTCTTGAGGATATATTCAGTTTCTGGAGGAGAAGGGTGCTTCTTCTGCCTTTGCCAAGGGCTGCAATGTATCTTGGTGGTCTTCTGGTTGAAAAGCTCCTCCAGCCACCGCCTTTCAGCTCAGACCAGATGCTTATGATGTGGAGGGGCAATGTGTGCGGCCTTGACCAGGATGTGGAAAGCAACGGTGTAAAAAAGCTTTGCGGAAGAGAGCCTGTGCCTTATGAAGAGTCTCTCAGGTGGAGCCTTGAGGAATTCGGGAGGAGTTTGAATGCCTGAGCTTTCTGTGGAGCTCTTTGGCATAAGGTTTAAAAACCCTGTCTGGGTTGCATCAGGCACTTTTGGCTATGGTCTTGAGGCAATGGAACTCTACGATATCTCACGGCTGGGAGCGGTAGTCACCAAGGGTATATCCCTAAAACCAAGGGAGGGAAACGCACCAGAGAGAATCGCAGAAACACCCTGTGGAATGCTTAACTCCATTGGCCTTCAGAACCCGGGCGTGGAGGGCTTTCTGAGAAAGATATACCCACGCATAAAAGACATAGAAACTCACTTCATAGCCAACATCTTCGGAGAGACCGAGGAGGAATATGTGGAGGTATGCCTTGCCCTTGAGGGAGCGGAGAAGGTGGTGGCCTATGAGCTTAATGTCTCCTGTCCAAATGTGAAAAAGGGCGGCATGCTTTTTGGGCATGACCCTGTTGTTCTCGGAAGGCTTGTGGACAGGGTCAGGGCAAGGGTCAGAAAACCTGTTCTTGTCAAGCTCTCGCCCAACACGGGCGATGTAAAAGCCTTCGCCAGAGTATGTTTGGACTCTGGAGCTGATGGACTTGTGCTTATAAACACTTTGCTTGGCATGAAAATAGATACAAGGACACAGAAGCCGGAGCTTTCTACTCTGATGGGTGGTCTTTCCGGACCTGCCATACTTCCTGTAGCGGTAAGAATGATATGGGAAGTCTTCTCAGAGTTTGGTTTTTCTGTGCCCATAATAGGTGTTGGTGGCATACACGACACAGACTCCGCCCTTCAGCATGTGCTGGCAGGGGCAACGTGCATTCAGGTAGGCACTGCCAACTTCTTTGACCCTTATTCTCCTCTCAAGATTCTTGATGGCCTGGAAGAATACCTGAGGGAGAGGTCTATTCAGAGCTTTTCTGAGCTTGTGGGGAGGGCTCACCGTATGATGGTGCGTTCTTGAGCCTTTCTACCACCCTGAACATTACGAGATAGAGGGGGAGCATAGCATCCCAGAAAAAGGTAAAGACAGAACCTATCAGATGTGAGCCAAGAGCAAGGAGAAGGGGCATAAGAAGATATTCTTCTCTACGCATGAGCCTGAAATTCAGCAGAAACCTGAAATAGGAGTAGTATACCCAGAGAACTGCCAGAAGGCCAATGAGACCCTTTTCAATAAATTCAGAAAGCAAAAAAACCGACTCATATACACCACCAACAGGACTTCTGGGTTCAAGGTAATAGCCTGAGTTTATACCATGTCCTATGAGGAGAGGGAGCCAGTTGCCTTCCTGAAGGTCCTCCTTTATAACCTGAATACCTGCCTTCGCAATCTCCCAGCGATAGCTTGATATGGTGTTTAGCGCTTCATCGTCCAGTGCTCTCTTTCCAGTTATGAACTCATACACAGCTCTGTATCTTATGTCTTTCTGAGCGAGAGTTACGCTACTTGCAACAAAGCCAATGAATAGGGTAATCAAAATACCCCAGAAGGCCCTTCTGGAAAGACTCTTACTGGCGAGCAGTGCAAAGGCAATCAGGGCGAAGGCCAGCCCCAGCATGGTTGACCTTCTCATGGTGAAAAAGACCATTCCTACAAAAGGTATGAAGGGCAACAGATAGTATATTTTTCTCGAGTAGAAAAAGAGAGAAAGGCTGGCTACTGTGAAAATGCTGTAGAAGGCACCTACCTCAAACCAGCCACCCCACAACATGGCAGGTTGACCTGTCTGACTATATCTGTAGAAAACCACAGGTAGAAGAAAAAGCCCCGACAGAAACAAAAACTGGTTGAACCTTAACAGACTTTTTGGGTTTACTTTGAGAAGTTCTCCATAGCAATAAAGAAGCAGGAAAGGACCCCTCTCTATAGCTTTGCCTATCTGCGACATATGGAAAAGGCTTGTCGACAATAGCACCGTAAAAGCGTGCAAAGTCAGTGGCAAGAAAAGCCTACCCCCATACCTTAAACCTCTGAAGAACCTGTAAAGAGCATACACAAGCAGGAGAACTATGAGTGCTTCAAAGAGGCTTATAGAAAGTAGTGCTGTTGCAAAAAGAACTGTAAGCAACATATGGCTTTATAATTATAAGTGAGGCGAGGTGCCGGAGTGGACGAACGGGGCGGTCTCGAAAATCGCTGTGGGTTCAGAGCCCACCGGGGGTTCGAATCCCTCCCTCGCCGCAGGAGATGAACATGAGCTATATTGTAAGGGAGCTAAAGCCTGCCTTTGAGAGGATGACCGAACCCCTTATCGCCCTGCTTCAAAAGCTGGGGGCTACGCCTAACCTCATAACTTTTACAGGTTTTCTTCTTGTGTTCCTTGGGTCCCTGGCTCTTTACTCAGGATATACAGCTTTGAGTTTTTTACTACTTCTCCTTGGTGCTCTTGCTGATGCACTGGATGGAAGTCTTGCCAGAAGACTTGGTAAAAACTCGGATTTAGGGGCGCTCCTTGATTCCCTTCTTGACAGAGTGTCCGATGCCCTCCCCTTTATAGCATTAGCTCTTTCCTCGCAGGACAGACTTCTTTCCCTCATGGCGCTCTTAGCCATGCTTTTCTCCTTCACGGTGAGCTACACAAGAGCAAGGGCAGAGGGCCTGGGTTATGAGCTGAAGGCAGGGCTCTTTGAAAGACCAGAAAGATGGGCGGTGCTTCTGGCTGGTATAGCCCTGGATATGGTCTTTATCGCGGTAAGCATAGTGGCTCTGGGTTCCCTATTTACCACCCTGCAGAGGGTTTATATTTTTAAAAAGTCTCAAAGGAGGTGAAGTATGATTCCGAAGGAACTTGCAGACCTGATGCGTAATCTGGGCGTTTTCCCTGCAGTTCTTGCTACCTCCGATAAGGAGGGGAACATGCACCTTACCTTTATAACCTGGATGTATCCAGTGGATGACAGGACACTGAGGGTTGCCCTGAGTTCTAACGCCAAGAGTGCCAAGAACATGCTCCAGACAGGGCAGGTATGCCTCATGCTTATAGCACAGGACAAGGCTCTTGCCTGCTACGGAACTGCAAGCCTTCTTCACGAAAGGATAGAAGAGGTCAAATTTCCTGTCTCTGTGTTTGAGGTCAAGATAAACAGCGTAGAAAACAACCTTTTCCCTGGAGGCACCATAACGGGCACCATACCCTTCATGCATACAGGAGACCTGCAGAGGGCTGGAGAGCTTGACCAGCTGGTGCTTGACGCCCTGAAGGCTCCATGAAACCCCTTGTCCTAGTAGAGAATCTGAGCCTTTATATAGGTGAAAGGCAAATACTCAGGAATGTGAGCTTTGAGGTTTATGAGGGTGAGGTCTTTACCATACTGGGTGGGAGCGGAAGCGGTAAGACAACCATAACCAAATGCCTTGTTGGACTCTATAAACCAACATCCGGAAGAGTTGAGGCTTTTGGGAAGAATGTGGCGGCGCTGAATCAGATGGAGCTTGATGAGCTCAGGAGGCACATAGGTTACGTCTTCCAGGGAGCAGCTCTTTTTGACAGCCTTACCGTATGGGAGAACGTGG
The DNA here is from genome assembly GCA_037481935.1 of Aquificaceae bacterium. Taxonomy (NCBI): domain Bacteria; kingdom Pseudomonadati; phylum Aquificota; class Aquificia; order Aquificales; family Aquificaceae; species Aquificaceae bacterium. The sequence goes on from JBBFKQ010000008.1 coordinate 34,774, forward strand.
TTTTCTTCCATCTTGAACACGGAAGGAACAGGGAAGAGGACCTGAGGGTTCTCGCTCTTAAATATCTCCACATGGTTGGACTCTCTGAAGAACATCTTGACCTTTACCCTTCTGAACTCTCAGGGGGGATGAAAAAGAGGGTTGGGATAGCCAGGGCCATAGCTACAGAGCCTGAGCTCATAATATACGACGAGCCCACCTCTGGCCTGGACCCGATTACAAGCAGGCTCATAGACGAGCTCATACTGAACCTAAGGGAAAGGACAGGCTCAACCGCCATCGTGGTGTCCCATGACCTTGTGTCCGCCTTTTCCATATCGGACAGGATAATGATACTGAAGGATGGACAGGTGGTTCAGACAGGCACGAGAGAAGATATCATGAACTCCAGCATACCTTTTGTAAGGGAATTTATAAAGAAAGGTCTGGGAGACCTTCAGGAGGCGAGGAGGGGCTGACCCATGTATCTTCTCATAACCGGGTAGCTGTTAAGCACACCCCTTGAGAAGAGAAACTGAAAAAGGTGGTTGCTGCCCGTATAGAAAGAAACAGCAGAGGCAGTAAGGTAGAGCTCCCACATTCTGAAGAATTCCTCTCCATACCTTTTAACAACCCAGTCTCTAACACTCAGGAACCTTTTCTTCCACTCCCTTAGTGTGAGATAATAGTGGAGCCTCCAGTCATCTATATCTATCAGGTTGAAACCAAGCCCTCTGGAAGCCCTGAGCACTTCTTCTATGGAAGGCAAATAGCCACCGGGGAATATGTATTTTCTTATCCATCTGCTCTGACTTGAAGGATGGACCTTCCCTATGGTATGAAGCAGAAAAAGACCGCCATCCTCCATTATCTGGGTAACCGCTTCGAAGAACCTTCTGTGCCTTCCCTTTCCCACATGCTCGAACATACCCACAGACACCACCTTGTTGAACTTCCTGCCAAGTTCTGGAAGGTCTTCATAGTGCATGAGATAAACCTCAGTCTTTCCCCTTAGACCAAGGCCTTCTATTTTATCTTTCACGTATTCATACTGATTTTTGGAAAGGGTGATGCCTACAGAGTTTACTCCATACATGGATGCGGTCTCAAGTATGATGGAACCCCATCCACATCCTATGTCCAGAAGCCTGTCACCCTCTTTTAGCTGTAATTTTTCGTATATTATCCTTCTCTTTTCACTCTGCGCCTCCTCCAGACTTATGCTGGGCTCTGAAAAGAAGGCACAGGAGTAGGTCATGGACCTGTCAAGCCAGAGCTGATAAAACTCATTACCAAGGTCGTAATGCCTTCTTACCTCTTTACCTTCAATCATTTTGATAAACCCAAAACCCTTCAATAGCCATCTCAGAAGGGTCATCAGAACGCCTCTCAAACCTTCTCCACCTTCCGATTCCACATATTCCATGCAGGCTCGGACAACCTTTTCAAGGTCTCCCTCAATGAGAATATCCCCCCTCATGTAAGCCTCACAGAAGCCCATCTCAGGGTCTCTCAGAACATCCTTTACAACATCTTTCCTCAGAACCTTTATCCTGTGCTGACCATTTCCTATACACAGTCCATCGGGCAGTTCAACGGATAAACCCTCACTGAAACCCGTATTTATCCTTGCTATGATTTTTTCTACCATTTGATAACCCTCCTCAACGATTAGTATATACGCACCACTCCAAACTGTCAATGATGTATAATTAAATATGGTGGTAAGGAGACCCGCCCTAATCCTGAACTTTGGTTCCCAGTATGTCCAGCTTATAGCGAGGAGAATAAGAGAGCTCGGTGTTTACAGCGAGATTGTACCCTACAACATAAGTCATGAAGAGGTGAAGGAGAAAAATCCTTACTGTCTGATATTTTCCGGTGGTCCTGCCTCTGTGTATGAACCGGATGCCCCCCTTCCAGACTTCCGACTTTATGACCTTAACATTCCCATTCTTGGCATATGCTACGGACTACAGGCAATGGTGCACCAGCTTGGTGGTCTGGTGGAAAGGTCTGAAAAACAGGAATACGGAAGAGCCAGACTTAGACTTGTGAAGAGTGACCCCATATTCAGAGACCTCCCCCAGGAGTTTGATGTGTGGATGAGCCATGCAGATAAGGCAGTAAGGCTTCCTGAGGGTTTTGAAAGCCTTGCGAGTTCGGAGAACTCCCCCTATGCAATCATCAGACACAGGGACAGATCCATCTATGGTGTGCAGTTTCACCCCGAGGTTGCCCACACAGAGTATGGAAAAGAGCTCTTGTCAAACTTCCTCTTTGAAGTGTGCGGTGCTCAGAAAAACTGGAGCATGGGCAACTTTGTTAAGGAAAAGACGGAAGAGATAAGGGAAGAGGTAAAGGACGGCAAGGTAATATGTGCCCTGTCAGGTGGTGTGGATTCAACAGTTGCTGCGCTTCTCACATACAGAGCTGTTGGAGACCAGCTCAGATGCGTCTTTGTAAACCACGGACTTCTCAGAAAGGGTGAGGTAGAAGAGGTGGAAGGCTACTTCGGGAGGATGAACCTGCCCTTCTACAGGGTTGATGCAGAAGAGCTCTTTCTGGAGAGGCTAAGGGGCGTGGAAGACCCTGAGGAGAAGAGAAGAATAGTGGGACACACCTTTATAGAGGTTTTTGAAAGGGAGGCTGAGAAGCTGGGTGCAGACTTTCTGCTTCAGGGCACTCTGTATCCTGATGTGGTGGAAAGTGCGGGTATTCCCGGTGCAAAGGTGATAAAGACGCATCACAACGTGGGAGGACTTCCAGAGAGGATGAATTTGAGACTTCTTGAGCCGCTGAGGGAGCTCTTCAAAGACGAAGTGCGTCAGGTGGGAAGACTTCTCGGAATGCCGGAGGAGGTGCTCATGCGTCATCCCTTCCCGGGTCCAGGACTTGCCATAAGAATATTGGGAGAGGTTAAGAAAGAAGACCTGGAGACCATAAGGGAGGCAGACAGCATATTCATAGAGGAGCTTAAAAGGTGGGGTCTGTATGATAAGGTCTGGCAGGCTTTTGCGGTGCTTTTGCCAGTTAAAAGCGTGGGAGTGATGGGCGATGTGAGAACCTATGAAAGGGTTGTGGGGCTCAGGGCTGTGGACAGCTCTGACGGCATGACAGCAGACTGGTCAAGGCTTCCTTACGAGTTTCTTGACTATGTGATGAGAAGGATTATAAACGAGGTGGAAGGCATAAACAGGGTGGTTTATGACATATCTTCGAAACCACCAGCCACCATAGAATGGGAGTAAAATAATAGACATGAGACACCTCAGACAGGTAGACCCGGATATATACGAGGCAGTAGTCAAGGAATACAGAAGGCAGTTCTACCATCTTGAACTCATAGCCTCAGAAAATTTCACCTCCCTTGCGGTTATGGAAGCACAGGGCTCGGTGCTCACCAACAAGTATGCGGAGGGATTGCCTCACAAAAGGTATTACGGCGGCTGTGAGTTTGTTGACATAGCAGAGGACCTTGCCATAAGTAGAGTAAAGGAACTCTACGGTGCGGAGCATGCAAATGTGCAACCCCACTCAGGCTCTCAGGCAAATATGGCGGTATACATGGCCATTCTCAGACCCGGCGATACAATCCTTGGTATGGACCTTGCCCATGGCGGGCATCTCTCGCATGGAGCAAAGGTAAACTTTTCCGGAAAGGTATACCATGCGGTCTATTACGGCCTCAATCCAGAGACTGAGCTCATTGACTATGACCAAGTTTACAGGCTGGCAAAGGAGCACAGGCCCAGGCTAATAGTGGCAGGTGCATCCGCATATCCAAGGGTTATAGACTGGGAAAAGTTTGCCCAGATAGCGGAAGATGTGGGTGCATACCTTATGGTGGACATGGCACATTATGCAGGTCTCATAGCAGGCGGGGTTTATCCAAACCCTGTGCCCTACGCTCACTTTGTGACTTCCACCACTCACAAGACCCTCAGAGGTCCCAGAGGTGGCTTTATACTCTGCAGAGCAGAGTTTGCAAAGGATATAGACAAGAGCGTCTTTCCGGGTCTGCAGGGCGGCCCTCTAATGCATGTTATAGCGGCGAAGGCAGTTGCCTTTAAAGAAGCCATGAGCGAAGAGTTCAAGGCTTACTCAAGGCAGGTGGTTCTGAACGCTCAGACAATGGCTGAAGAGTTCATAAAGCTGGGTTTTAAGGTAGTATCCGGTGGAACGGACAGCCACATAGTGCTCCTTGACCTGAGAGACAGGGGAATAACGGGCAAACAGGTGGAAGATGCCCTTGGAAAAGCAAACATAACAGTTAACAAGAACGCTGTTCCCTTTGACCCCCTGCCACCTACAAAGACAAGTGGCATAAGAATCGGAACGCCTGCCATGACCACCAGGGGCATGAAGGAAGAGGAGATGAGGCTAATAGCCAGACTAATAGCTCAGGTGATAGAGAACTTAGAAGACAGGGATGTTATTGAAAGAGTTGGCAGGGAGGTTATAGAACTCTGCCAGCAATTCCCGCTGTATCCCGAAATGAAAGAGGTCATGGATGAGCTTTCTTATAGCAAAGCAACCCATATTTAACAGAGAGGGCAGGAGGGTTGCCTTTGAGGTCTTTCTCAGAAAAAGGGATAACATGTATGAGTATCCAAAGGAAGTTCCTTACAGCAGGGCAACCTACATAATAATAGAGATAATTCTGGAGCAGGGTATAGAAAGGGTGGGAGAAGGCAAAAGGATAATGATAAATGTGTCCCTTGACTCACTTATAAACAAGGCCATTGAGTCCCTTGATCCCAGGAAGCTGATAATTGAGGTAATAGAACCCCAGGTGCCAGTAGGTGAAATGGTCTACAGGCAGATACTGAACGCCATAGACAGATACATGGAGCAGGGCGTTATGTTCAGTTTAAATGAAAAAAATCTGGAAAATGAGAAGATGGCCGGACTCCTGGACAAGGTAAACATAATCTCTGTGGATGCAAAAAGGCTAAATCAGAAGATTCTGGACCTATCAAAGTCAAAGTCAAAAACCCTTCTCATCTCAAGAATAGAGGATGCGGAAGAATACAACAGAGTTAGCAAAATAGGAGACCTTTTCCAGGGTATTTACCTGGAAAGTCCCTTTATACTGAAAGAATTCCAGACCGCACCCTACCTGAAAAATACCCTGCTGAGACTTATAGCCACCATACATGCTGCCCAGAGCCCCAGAGAAATTGCCAGCCTCATAGCCACAGATGTGGGCATGACCGCAAAGATACTCAGGCTTGTAAACTCTGCTTATTACTCTCCCATAAAGGAAATAAAGAGTGTGGAGCAGGCCTGTGCCATGCTTGGCCTGAAAAACTTGAGAAACTTTCTGCTTGTTCTGGCAATGAATGACTACGTATCCGTTGAGAATCCAGAATTATGGAAGAAATCACTCACAAGGGCTCTAATAGCTCAGAAGATTGCCGAGCTTATAAACCCTAAGTATGAGTCTGAAGCCTACCTTATTGGTCTTTTCTCTCTTATAGATGAAATTCTTGGTATGGATAAGATAGCTTTTCTAAAAGATGTCAGAATAGAACAGGAGATTATTGATGGTTATACGGGAAAGAATGTGCACTTGAGGAGCATACTGGATTATTCTATAGTGCTGGAAGAAAAATTTCCGGAATTGCTAAACATGCAGGACCCTGCTCAGGGTGATGTGGTTGTGAATCTGGAAAAGCTGACAGGTATAAACAGTCAGGCTTTGATTGCCATAGCTAAATCTTCCTTTGAGATGGCCGATTACATTCTCAAGGTCTGATATAATTTTTCTATGAACCTGATAAGGCTTCAGCTCATATATCCAGAGGAAAAGGTGAAGGAGCCAGTCCTGTGTATGGTCTGCAAGAATTTTGATGTGGTGGTTAACATAAGAACTGCAAAGGTAACAAAGGACACAGGCATACTCACCGTTGAAGTGGAAGGTGAGGCTGAGGAGATAGAGAGGGCAATGAAGTTTATTGAAGATAGGGGTGTTATGGTTCAGCCCATAGAGGGGCAGATATTTACAGAATGAAGGTTTCTGAGATAGGTGAGTTCGGCCTCATAGAAAGGCTTAAAGGTATACTGGGAAGTGGACTCATAGGAGACGACACCGCACCAGTAAGGCTGGGAAATAGCTTACTTCTCCTTACGTGCGATGTGCTTCTTCAGGACAGGCACTTCAAGCTTCACTATCCTCCCTCCGCCATAGGCTGGAAAGCAATATCTGTAAATGTGAGCGATGTGGTGGCAAACGGTGGACAACCCCTGTATGCCCTTGTCTCACTGGTGCTTCCAGACATGGAGCTGAGGTATATAGAGGATGTATACCTTGGCATAAAAAGGGCCTGTGAGTTCTACTCTTGTGAGGTGGTGGGCGGGAATTTGAGCAGAGGGGATAAGCTGTGTATAGATGTATTTATGTTAGGGAAGGCGGAGAGGTTTGTGGGCAGGGGTGGTGCCAGGGCGGGGGACGGAGTCTTTGTGTCTGGACCTCTGGGGGACTCAAGGGCAGGGCTTGAGCTTCTCCTGATGGAAAGACGCTCTTACGAGGACTTTGAGCTCAGGCTTATGGAGAAGCATCTAAGACCCACTGCAAGAATAGACCTTTTAAAACATGTTTCAAAGTATGCCAACGCCAGCATGGACATAAGCGACGGACTTTCCTCAGATGCGGAAAAGCTCTCGAGGGCAAGCGGTGTGAGGCTCAGTTTTTTCTCTGAAAAAATTCCCCTCTCTCAGGAACTCATAAACTTCTGCAAAAAGCACGGAAAAGACCCTCTTGAGTATGCCCTTTCTGGTGGAGAGGACTACGAGCTTCTTTTTACCCATCCCCCTGAAAGACTGAACCCCTTCCTCAGCATTGTGCAGATAGGTTTTGTGGAAGAGGGGCAGGGTGTTTTCCTTGATGGGAAGCCGCTTGAGCCTACAGGCTTTGACCACTTCAGGGTGTTATAATTTTCCCTATGCGAGAGATTTTTATCACAGACGTTTCTTTACGGGATGGTATTCAGTCTCTCCTTGCTACAAGGGTCAGGACAGAGGACATGCTTGAACTTATAGAGGTCCTTGACAGGTGCGGATTCTGGTCTCTTGAGGTATGGGGAGGGGCCACCTTTGATGTGTGCCTCAGGTATCTCAAGGAAGACCCATGGGAGAGGCTCAGGCTCTTCAAAAAGCATGCACCAAACACAAGGCTTGAGATGCTCCTGAGAGGTCAGAATGTGGTGGGCTACAGGCACTATGCGGACGATGTGGTAGAGGAGTTTGTAAAGAGGGCATATGACAACGGCATAGAGGTATTCAGGATTTTTGACGCTCTTAACGATACAAGAAATATGAGAAAGTCCATAGAAACTGCTAAGAGGGTAGGGGCAACGGTAAAAGGTGTGCTCTCTTACACTATAAGCCCGGTGCACACGGTGGAATATTATGTGGGTATTGCCAGAGAACTTGTGGATATGGGCATAGATATCATATCCATAAAGGACCAGGCCGGACTGCTCTCCCCAAAGGTTGCCTACGAGCTGGTCTACGCCCTCAAGTCAGAATTTCCAGAATACATGGTGCATCTTCATACCCAGACCACAGCAGACCTTGCACAGATGGCACAGCTCAAAGGCGTGGAAGCGGGGGCGGACATGATAGACACGGTCTTTTACAGCCTCTCCTGTCAGACATCTCACCCGCCAGGTGAGACCATGATATATGTGCTGAGGGAGTTCGGCTATCAGGTGAGGGTGGATGAAAAGCTTTACCAGAGGGCCGGAGACCTTTTTGCAGGCATAAGGAAGAAGTATAAAAAATATGATGTGCTCCCTCCCTATCCCGATGTGGGCGTGCTTCTCCATCAGGTTCCCGGTGGTATGATTTCCAACTTTATAAGTCAGCTCAGAGAACAGGGTATGGAGGAGAGGCTTCCAGAGGTCCTTGAGGAGGTGGTTATAGTCCGTCAGGACCTTGGATATCCTCCCCTTGTAACCCCCACAAGTCAGATAGTTGGTTCTCAGGCATTTCTTAATGTGGTTCACGGAGAAAGGTACAAGGTGGTGACAAAGGAGACCAGGGATTACGTGAAGGGTCTCTATGGCAGGCCCCCTGCACCCATAAGGGAAGAGCTTATAAAAAAGATACTGGGTGACGAGGAGCCCATATATCACATAAGGCCTGCAGACCTTCTTGAGCCTGAGCTACCCAAAGCAAGGGAAGAGGCTGTAAGGGCTGGGGCAAAGAGTGAGGAGGATGTGCTTTCTTATGCCATCTTTCCCCTGGTAGCGAAGGAGTTTTTTGAGTCCAGAGAGAAGGGAGAAAAACTTCCACCTGAGGAACTCGTGGAAGAAATGAAGGAAAACATACCTGTTGAGTTCATTGTTACAGTCCATGGAGAACAGTATCATGTGCAGATAGCGGGGAGGGGTGAACCAACCACCGAAGGAAGGCCCTTCTTTGTGAGGCTTGATGGAAAGCTGGAAGAGGTCATCCTAAGGCCACTCAAGGAAGTGGAAAGCATTCCCTCTCCTTACGGTGAAATAACCTCTGCAGTAGAGGTGAAGCCCAGAAGACCAAAGCCCGTGGGCGTTGGAGATGTAACCTCGCCCATATCAGGCAAGGTGGTAAACGTAAAGGTGAGCATAGGGCAGGAGGTAAAAGAAGGAGATGTGCTCTTTGTGGTAGAGGCCATGAAGATGGAAAACGAAGTTCACAGTCCTGTGGAAGGCGTGGTGGAGGAAGTGCTCATATCTGTGGGTGATGTGGTAAACCCGGACGAGGTGGCTGTAAGGATAAAGCCCTTGAAGATATGAACCTGAAGATACTCCTTGTGGAAGACGACAGTGACCTTGCTGAGCTCATAGCCTATAACCTTAAAAAAGAGGGTTATCAGCCAATTATCTGTCTGAGGGGCGCTGAAGCTGTGAAGTATCTCCAAGAACAACAACCCGACCTGCTGCTCCTTGATGTGATGCTTCCAGACTACGACGGGTTTAAGATAGCTCAGTATGTGAGAAACAGCAACAACCTGAGAGAAATCCCCATTATATTTATCACAGCCAGGGATATGGAACAGGACAAATTGAGAGGCTTTTCTCTGGGCGCAGATGACTACATAACAAAGCCCTTTTCTCTGAAGGAGCTTGTGGCAAGGGTAAAGGCGGTGCTGAGAAGGGTTGGAAAGGAAAAGAGACAGACCCATTTCAAGCTCGGTGGTCTTCAAGTGGACCTGGAAAAAAAGGAGGTAAAAAGGGGGGATGAGCTCATTGAACTGACACCTACAGAGTTTATGATACTGTCTGCACTTCTTGAAAACTATGGAAAACCCGTAAGCAGGGAGTATCTTATAGAAAGGGTTCTCAAGAGAGATGTGTATGATAGAACTGTGGATGTTCACATAAAAAAGCTCAGGGAAAAGCTGGGCGAAGAGGGCAGGGCGATTCAGACGGTGAGGGGCTTCGGGTATAAGCTGGGACTATGATGTGGTTTATATTGATTTTTCTTACAGTCTTTGGTTTCATGCATGCTTACGCATACTTCAGAGTTTTCAAGCCAGCCCTTGGAAAAATAGGCAGAAGGGCTGTGCTTTCCCTCTTTTTCCTCGGGTTCCTTTCACCCTTCATCTGGCGTTTTGCGGATGCTCACATGAACTATCATATTGCCTACATAACAGCCCTGAGCGGGCTTCTCTGGATGGGATTTCTCTTCTATCTGGTGCTGGGTGGACTTCTTTTTGAGCTCTACAGGGCAGTCATTTATGTTTCTTACAGATTTCTGAGGATTAACCCACTGCCTAAGCCCCCTGTAAAAGTGGTTGCAGCCGCGCTCCTGATATTTTCCCTTGCCCTTTCCGCCTACAGCCACTACGAAACTCTTAACCTCAGGGTGGAGAGGTTTACCCTCTATACGGATAAACTACCGGCTCATGTGGAGAGGGTCAGAATACTTCACATCTCGGACCTTCACCTTGGTCCTGTAATGGGTATGGACAAGGTCAGGCTCATAATGCAGGTGTATGAGAGGGAAAGGCCAGACCTGGTGGTCTCCACAGGGGACCTGGTGGACGGAAACATGAGGGATAAGCTTTATCTGGCTGATGCCCTTTCAGAGATGAACCCGCCGCTGGGAAAGTATGCAGTGCTGGGAAATCATGAATACTACAGGGGAGTGGAGCAGGCAGTGGATTTTACCCAGAGAGCTGGCTTTAAACTTCTCAGAGGAGATGTGATATACCTGAAAGAATACAACCTCACAGTTGCTGGAATTGACGACGATGACTGCAGGCTTTTCAGAGCCTGCCTTGGCACCCTTTCAGACAGAGAGCTTTTGCAGAGGGTTGACAGGAAAAGCTTTGTCCTATACCTGAAGCACAAGCCAAGGCTGGAAGAGGGGACTTTGGGTCTTTTTGACCTCATGCTTTCGGGTCATACCCACGGGGGAGTTTACTATCCACTGGGCAGGCTTATACTTACAAAACTTTTCCTCAGCGACAGGGGTTTTCATAGTCTTGGAGGCTCTTACCTTTACGTAAGCAAGGGAGTAGGAACGGGCGGTCCTCCCATGAGGCTCTTTTCTCCGCCAGATGTGGCGGTCATTGGCCTTGTAAACAGGCGGAGATGAAGGACACAAAGAGAGGGTGGGGCTGGAAGGGTTTGCTTCTGAACTCGGGGTGAAACTGGCAGCCAAGATACCAGGGATGGTCCCTTAATTCTACTATCTCCACAAGCCTCCCATCGGGCGAGAGCCCGGAAAAGAGCATACCGGAGCTTTCAAAGGCTTCTCTGTATAGGTTATTGAACTCATACCTGTGCCTGTGGCGTTCGTGGACCAGCTCCTGTCCGTATATATCCCTTGCCTTTGTCCCCTCCACAAGCATGCATGGGTAAGAACCCAGTCTCATGGTTCCGCCAAGCTGTCTTATGTTCTTCTGCTCCTCCATTATGTCTATAACTGGATGGGGCGTTATGGGGTCAAACTCTGTAGAGTTGGCACCCTCCAGACCGAGCACATTCCTTGCAAACTCCACGCACATGAGCTGCATACCAAGGCATATACCAAAGGTGGGCTTTTTCTTCTCTCTGCCATAGGTGAGCGCCCTCATTTTGCCCTCTGTCCCTCTCTCTCCAAAGCCTCCCGGAACAAGTATGCCGTCAGACTTTTCAAGAAGCTCTTCCTCATAGTCCTCTGAGTTTATCCAGTTAATGTTTACCCTTACTCTGTTGGCTATACCTCCATGGATGAGGGCTTCAACCACGCTCTTGTAGGAATCTTTCAGGGAAACATACTTTCCCACAAGGGCGATGTTTACCTCACCCCTTGAAGACCTGAGAATTTCCACTATACTTTCCCATTTGCTTCTCACCTCTCTGTATTCAAAGCCAAAATGCTCAAGTATGAGTTTATCAATCCCCTGCCTCTTGAAAACCAGAGGAACCTCGTATATGTAATCCACATCAGGTGCTGATATAACCCCAGACTTTTTGACGCTGGTGAAAAGAGCTATCTTCTCCTTTATGCCTTCAGGCACCTCCGTCTCTGACCTGCACAGAATTATGTCTGGCTGTATACCGATTGCCCTGAGCTCCTTTACAGAGTGCTGTGTGGGCTTTGTCTTTAGCTCTCCAGTTATCCTTATGTATGGCACATAGGTGGTGTGCACAAAAAGCACTCTTTCCCTGCCCGCCTCCACGGAGAGCTGTCTCACAGCCTCAAGGAAGGGAAGACTCTCTATGTCCCCCACCGTTCCCCCTATCTCCACCACCACCACATCACAGCCATCCTCCAGCTCCCTTATCAGTCTCTTTATCTCATCGGTTATGTGGGGTATGACCTGCACGGTAGCCCCAAGGTAACCACCCTCTCTTTCCCTCTGTATGACGTTATAGTAGACCCTTCCTGCGGTCACGTTGTTTTTTCTGCTCATGCTGATGGTTGTGAACCTCTCATAATGTCCAAGGTCAAGGTCAGTCTCTGCACCGTCCTCCGTAACATAGACTTCACCGTGCTGGTAAGGGCTCATGGTGCCAGGGTCAACATTGAGATATGGGTCAAGCTTCTGAAGGTTTACCTTAAGCCCCTGCTCCTCAAGCAGTGTTGCTATTGAGGCTGAGGCAACACCCTTTCCGAGAGAAGAGAGAACACCACCCGTGACGAATATGTAGCGGGTCATGTAGGGATATTTTACAACAGCTCAGGATTTATAACTGGACTGGAATAAGTCTTCTTACCCTCTCTACCTCTTCTAAGTCCACCTCTACCTGAATAAGGCTGTCTCCCTTTTCAGAAAAGGCGAGAACTTCACCCCAGGGTCCATATATGCCAGAGCATCCTGCAAACCTCTCACCCCCAACCTCCCCCCAAGCACTGGACAGCATGAGAAAACACTGATTTTCTATGGCTCTCGCCCTTGAGAGAATTCTCAGATGCTCTTTTCTGCCTTCACCCCACATGGAAGGGACCACAAGAAGCTCAGCTTCTCTAAGACTCTGTGAAATTTCAGGAAACCTGAGCTCAAAGCATATGAGTATGCCCACCTTCAATCCAGAAAGTTCAAAAACAGGGTTTTCAGCACCGGGCAGGAAGTGCCTGGGCTCCTCATAGAGGGGGAAGAGCTTTATCTTGTGCCTGAAGCCCCGTATTTGCCCTCTCTCAAGGATAATGGCGGAGTTGTATATGCCCTTTTCTTTTTTCGTTGGGTATGTGCCGATTAATGTCAGACCTTTTTCAGCGGATACCTTCTTTAACTCCTCCAGAACTTCACCGGTGGCATCCGCATGCCTGTCAAGTCTCTCATAATCAAAGCCGCACTGCCACATCTCCGGCAGAGCCACCAGCGAACCATCTTTAACAGACATGAGCATTTCCATAACTCTCCTCAGGTTTTCCTCCACCCTTCCAAGAACTGGTCTGAACTGGAGGACCGCGAGATTAAGCATGGCTTATAAGATTATAAGCGGATAAAGGAACATGGACTTTTATGATTTATGTTAGTATTTTTAAAGCTATGGAGAGGTTTTCCCCTTTCTTAGGTGGTTCAGGGGTTATGACAGGAAAACCCTCAGCTCTGACTTTATTGCCGGTCTTACCGTGGCTGTGGTTCTTGTCCCCCAGTCCATGGCTTACGCCCTGATTGCCGGTCTTCCACCCGTTTACGGACTTTACGCCGCATCCATACCCGTCATAATAGCCGCCCTCTTTGGAAGCTCCGCCCAGTTGGCCACAGGTCCTGTTGCCATAGTTGCCTTTCTAACCTTTGTCTCTCTCACAAGCTACGCAAAGCCCGGCGATGAGAAGTTTATAGAGCTCGCCATACTGATGGCCTTTCTTGTAGGCATCATACAGCTCGCCATCGGGCTTTTCAGGCTAGGATTTCTTGTAAACTTTGTCTCCCACTCGGTGATAATAGGATTTACAAACGCAGCGGCCATAATAATCATGACGACGCAGGTTCCTGCCCTTCTCGGCATAAAGGTGGAGCAGAAGGAGCTCATATTCCAGAACCTATACGAGATAGCAAAGAGCCTTCCACAGACAAACCCATATACCCTTCTAGTGGGCCTGGTATCCATAGCCCTGATAATAGGTCTGAGAAGGATAAACAGAAACTTTCCATCCGCACTGCTTACGGTGGCCCTTTTTACCTCACTGTCTTACTTCTTCGCCTTTGAAAGCTATGGTATAAGGGTGGTGGGTGATATACCCAGAGGAATTCCTCTTCCTTCCTTACCGTCTGTAGACTGGGACCTTCTTGACAGGATACTGGGTAAAGCTTTTATCATAGCCCTTGTTGGCTTTATGGAAGCATACGCCATAGCCAAGTTCATAGCAAGTCAGACAAAGCAGAGGATAGACGTCAATCAGGAGCTTGTGGGTCAGGGGCTTGCAAACCTTGTGGGTTCTTTCTTCAAGAGCTTTCCTGTCAGCGGTTCCTTTTCCCGCTCTGCGGTAAACTTTCAGGCGGGTGCAAAAACTGGCATGGCAAACATAATAAGTGCAAGCTTTGTCATAGCCACCATACTCTTTGTAGCACCTCTTCTGTATTACCTGCCAAGGGCAGTGCTCTCTGCGATTGTTATAACAGCGGTAATAAACCTGGTAAAGCCTGCTTACTTTGTGCACCTCTGGAGGACAAACCGCTACGATGGAATGTCTGCCATAACTACCTTTGCCCTCTCCTTCATAATGAAGCCAGACTACGCCATATTCATAGGTATGTTTCTTTCCCTTTCCCTCTTCCTCTGGAGGAGTCTGTATCCCAGGATTGTGAGGCTGTCAAGAGACCCTGTAAGCAAAACCTTTGTCAACGCAGAAAGCAACAACCTGCCCACATGCCCTCAGATTGAAATGGTTCGACCAGAGGCATCCTTTTACTATGCCAACACGGAGAACATACTTGAGGAAATAAGGGAGATAGTGGAGCAAAAGCCAGCCCTGAAACATCTTGTTATAGACTGCGAGTCCGTGAACTACATGGATGGAACCGCCCTTGACGCCCTTGGTGATTTTCTAGATGATTTGAGGAAGAAGGGGGTGAACCTGGTCTTCGTGAACGCAAAGGCACCAGTTGAGGAGGTTATGCGAAGGTCAGGCTTTCTCCAGAAACTGGGAAAGGAGAACATACTTCCCTCCAAGGGTTATGCACTGGGTGAACTCTTCAAGAGCATAGACCATGACTACTGTGCAAAGCTCTGCCCCTATGCTCTCTTTAAGGAATGCTATACGGTAAAGGATTATGTGAAGTTTGAACAGGCAGAGAACCCCATAAGGGATATGTACGAGGGATTTTCAGCCTATGAAGGTCTGGATGTTTATGCAGGAAAGGCATACAGAACCCTTCTGCTCAGGTCGGATGGCAGGGAGATAGAGCTCAGGGCTGAGGACTTTTATACAGATGGAAAAGGTCTTTATGTGCCCTCCACAAAGCTAATAAAACACAACGGTGAGGTTCTTTCCTTTGGTGGACTGTGTGCCACAAAGGGATGCCAGATGAAAAACGGCTTTATCTATCTGGGAACCAATACAGGGGAGGTTGTGGAAAGTCTGCTTAAGATATTGAAATAAAGAGCCCCCTTGCGGGGGCAGGTTTTTAGTCAAGCTCGGGCATTTCTGGGGCTGGTGCTTTCTCCTTTTTCTCCTCTGGTATTTCAGCCACGAGGGCTTCTGCGGTAAGCATGGTTCCCGCCACTGAGGCAGCGTTTTGTATGGCGGTCCTCACCACCTTTGTGGGGTCAATTATTCCGGCTTCTACCATGTCCTTGTAGTCTCCCACAGAGGCATCAAAGCCCCAGTTCTTGCCCTTCTCTTTTCCGAGCTGGAGAACCTTTTCAAGCACCACATATCCTTCAAAGCCTGCGTTGCTGGCAATTTGTCTGAGCGGCGTCCTGCAGGCCTTCTTCACTATGTCCACACCCACCTGCTGGTCAGGGTTTTCCACCTTGAGGTTTTCAAGAGCCTCTGAAGCTCTCACCAGTGCCACACCACCACCGGGCACTATACCTTCTTCCACCGCAGCCTTGGTGGCATGCACCGCGTCCTCAACCCTTGCCTTCTTTTCTTTAAGCTCTGCCTCTGTGGCTGCACCGACCCTTATTATAGCAACACCGCCAGCCAGCTTGGCAAGCCTTTCCTGGAGCTTTTCCCTGTCGTAGTCGGAGGTTGTCTCCACGATTTGCTTTTTGATCTGCTCTATCCTCGCGTTTATGGCTTCTTTAGAGCCCTTTCCACCCACTATGGTGGTGTTGTCCTTGTCCACTATCACCTTGTCCGCCCTTCCCAGCATGTCAAGCCCAACGCTTTCAAGCTTTATACCCAGCTCTTCAGTTATGGCGGTTCCACCCGTTAGTATAGCTATGTCCTGCAGGTAGTCCTTCCTCCTCTGACCAAAGCCCGGTGCCTTTACTGCGCATGCCCTAATTACGCCCTTTATATGGTTGACCACCAGGGTTGCAAGGGCTTCCGCTTCCACATCCTCGGCGATTATCAGGATTGGCTTTCCAGCCCTTACCACCTGCTCAAGAACTGGCAGAAGGTCTTTTACATTGGAAATCTTCTTCTCATATATGAGTATGTATGGGTCTTCAAGCACTGCCTCCATCTTGTCAGGGTTGGTCACGAAGTAGGGAGACAGATATCCCCTGTCAAACTGCATACCCTGGACGGTTTCAAGGGTGGTCTGGGCGGACTTGGACTCTTCAACGGTTATAACACCATCCTTACCCACGGCTTCCATTGCGTCCGCTATTATCTTTCCTATCTCGGGGTCGTTGTTGGCGGATATGGTGGCAACCTGTTCTATTTCCTTCCTTCCACCCACCTGTATGGACTGTGCCTTTATCTCCTCAACAACCTTTTCCACAGCCTTGTCTATGCCCCTCTTAAGGTCCATGGGGTTTGCGCCGGAGGCTATTGCCTTGAGTCCCTCGGTGAAGATTGCCTGAGCAAGAACAGTTGCCGTGGTAGTTCCGTCACCGGCAACGTCTGCGGTCTTGGAGGCGACTTCCTTTACCAGCTGAGCTCCCATGTTCTCATAGGGGTCTTTGAGCTCAATCTCTTTGGCAACGGTCACGCCGTCCTTTGTGACAAGGGGCGTTCCCCACTTCTTCTCAATTATCACCTCTCTACCCCTTGGTCCAAGGGTGACCTTTACCGCGTTGGCAAGCCTGTCAACGCCTGCCTTGAGCCTTGCCCTTGCATCTTCTCCGTAGATAACCTTCTTTGCTGCCATGCTACCACCTCCTTTAAAAGTTTTTTACTCAACTATGGCAAGGACTTCGTCCTCAGACATGATAAGGAACTTTTCACCGTCAAGCTCTACCTCGGTGCGCGCATACTTGTTAAAAACAACCCTGTCCCCGGGCTTTACCTTTGGTGGAACTTGCTGACCGTTCTGCAGGAGCTTTCCTTCTCCCACCGCCACCACCTCACCCACCTGAGGCTTCTCTTTGGCGGTGTCTGGTATGATGATGCCAGAGGCTGTTCTCTGTTCCTGTTCTTCGAGTCTCCTGACCACAATCTTGTCATAAAGGGGTCTGAGCTTTGCCATGTTCCACCTCCTTCAAGGAATTTTACGGGTAGATATTATATTAACACCCGGAAAGTTTGTCAAGAGGTTTTTGAGAAAATTCTTAGTATAAATCACTAATATTTATTTAGCCTGAAAAGTTAATAAACATGGCTTGCAGCGGATAAATCAAAGAGCTATGATTATACCTATGCTGAGGCTTCTGTCCCCCGCAAAGGTGAACCTGGGTCTCTGGCTTCTTGGAAAGAGGGCTGATGGATACCACGAGGTTTTCACCATCTATCAGGCTGTAGACCTCTTTGACGAGGTGCTTATAGAGGAAGGTCCCCTCAGCGTTGAAACCAGCACGGGGATACCCATGGAACAAAACCTGGTTTACAAGGCCCTCAGGGTGATGGAGGGACTTCTCGGGAAGGAAATTAGCCTGAGAATCTTTATCCAGAAAAACATACCCGAGGGCGGCGGTCTTGGGGGTGGCTCTTCAAATGTTGCCACGGTTTTAAGGGCCGTAAACGAGCTCATGGGTAATCCGCTGAGTGAAGAAGAGCTATATCTAATAGCAGGTCGGATATCCTCTGATGCTCCCTTCTTTCTCCTCGGTGGAGCTGCTATAGGAAGGGGCAGGGGTGAGATTCTTGAAAGACTAGAGCTGCCCAGGATGACCTTTACCCTCATACATCCGGGAATCAGGTCTTCAACAGCCCATGTATACAGCATGGTAAGAGAAGAGATGTTGACAGAAAAGTTAGAGGGTGATAAAATAATAGATTGCCTGAGGGCTGGAGACTTCAGCGTGCTCCAGAACAGGCTGGGTGAGCTGGCTGGAGAGCTTTACCCTGAGGTGGGCGAAGTGCTTAGGTTTCTGAGAGGCCTGGGCATGTCAGCCCTGGTGAGTGGTAGTGGCTCAAGCGTTTTTTATGTAGGTGAGCCTACCGTTGAGGTAGAGCTTGCCTGCAGGGCAAGAGGCTGGAGGCTTTACAGAGTGGAAAGTTATGGGGTGTAGCTCAACTGGCAGAGCACCGGACTTTGGATCCGGGGGCTCCTGGTTCGAATCCAGGCACCCCAGCTTTCCATAAAACTGAAGAGGTGTGCAATGTTTGGCTCTATAAAACTTCTGACAGGCACCAGCAATCCCAGGCTTGCACAGGAAGTTTCTGAATATCTTGGCATCCCACTGTCCGATGTTATAGTGGGAAGGTTCAGCGACGGTGAGGTGAGAGTGAAGATAAACGAATCCATGAGAGGGGAAGATGTTTTCGTGATTCAGTCTCTTGGATATCCCGTTAACGAGAGCATAATGGAGCTTCTTCTCATGCTTGATGCTCTCAAAAGGGCCTCTGCTGGAAGAATAACCGCTGTAATCCCTTACTATGCCTATGCAAGGCAGGACAGAAAGGACAAACCTAGAGTTCCTATAAGTGCAAGGCTTCTGGCTGACCTCATAACGGTTGCAGGAGCCCAGAGGCTCATAATAGTTGACCTTCACTCTCCCCAGATTCAGGGCTTTTTCAACATACCTGTGGATAACCTTTACGCCCTGAATGTGCTATACGAATACATAAAGAACTATATGGATGGGGATATGGTGGTGGTCTCACCAGATGCAGGCGGGGTAGAGAGGGCAAGGCTCCTTGCCAACAAGCTGGGCTGTAGCATTGCCATTATATATAAGAGAAGACCTGAGCCCAACGTGGCGGAAGTGCTTGACCTCATAGGCGATGTTAAGGGTAAAAAGGCGATAATAGTTGATGACATAATAGACACCGCCGGCACTGTAGTTGCCGCCACTAACATGCTCTTATCAAAGGGAGCAAAGGGTGTGTGGGTGGCCGCAACCCATGGTATCTTTTCAGGTCCTGCAATAGACAGACTGAGGGAGTCTCCAGTGGAAGAGGTTATAGTGACCAACACCCTTAGCATGGAGGGGAAAGGGCTTGAGAAGCTAAAGGTTGTTTCCATAGCTCCGCTCATAGCAGAAGCTATAAAACGTGCCCATGAGGGTGAATCCATAAGCTCACTTTTTGTATAAAGGAGGTAAAGGATGAAAAGGGTTCAGGTCAAGCTAATACCAAGAGCTTTAGGCAAAAAGAGCGAGGTAAAGAGGTTCAGGAGAGAAGGCTACGTTCCTGTGGAGGTATACGGCAAAGATGTGGAGAACATACATGCATACATAAGCATAAGAGACCTAAAGGCCTTTCCACAGGGTGAAACCTTTCTCATTGAGGCGGAGATTGATGGAGATAGAAGGGTATGTCTCCTTAGGGAGATGCAGATGGGCTGGCTTGGGGACAACCCCATACACGTGGACCTGCAGGATATAACACATGTGAGCGAGATTGAGGTGGAAGTGCCCATAGAATTTATCGGCACCCCTGCAGGTGTGGGTTTTGGTGGAACCTTTGAACCTCTCATGCACAGCCTTACTGTGAAGGCGAGGGTGGACAGACTTCCTGACAAAATAAGCGTTGATGTGAGCGGTTTAGGGCTTGGGGATGCACTTCATGTTAGGGACATTGTCCCACCGGAGGGCTGTATAATCATGGACTCTCCAGAAGAGACGGTGGCTGTTGTGCTGGAGCCTGAAGTGGAGGAGACCGCACCTGCTGAATGATAAGGCTTCTTGTGGGTCTTGGAAATCCGGGTAAGAGGTATGAAAAAACACGCCACAATGTGGGCTTTATGGTTGTGGAGGAGTTTCTGAGAAGGTTGAGGGTTCAGGATTACTCGGAAGAGTGCCTATCTCACCTCTACAGGGTCAGAGTTGACGGCAGAGAGGTTCTCGTGGCAAAACCACAGACCTACATGAACAACTCTGGTCTTGCGGTGGTGAACCTCCTTGAAGAATATCACATAAACCCTGAGGAAATGCTTGTTGTCTACGATGACCTTGACCTTCCCCTGGGCAGGCTAAGGCTGAGAACAGAAGGAAGCAGTGGAGGTCATCATGGTATGGAGTCAATAATAAGAGAGATAAAGACAGAAAAGTTTCCAAGGCTAAGAGTTGGTATAGGCAGACCAAGGGACAGGAACAGGGTTGTGGACTACGTGCTCTCTCCTTTCAGCGAGGAGGAGGAAGTGTTGCTTGCAAAGGTGCTAAAGAGGGCTGGTGAATGTTTACATAGATGTGTTGAATTTGGCACAGAGGAGAGCATGAACTTCTGCAACGCTCAGGTTTAAAATAAAAGAGGAGGTGCAAACATGGACCTGAAAAACATACCCCCAGGAAAGAACCCGCCAGAAGACATTTATGTGGTGGTGGAAATACCCCAGGACAGCCCCATAAAGTATGAGCTACACAAGGATAGCGGAGCGGTCTTTGTGGACAGGTTTCTGTTTACAGCAATGCACTATCCCTTTAACTACGGCTTTGTCCCCCAGACACTGGCCGACGATGGAGACCCTGTGGATGTGCTGGTCATATCTCGCTATCCTGTTGCACCAGGAAGCGTTCTCAGGTGCAGGCCAATAGGCGCACTGCAGATGAGGGACGAGGAAGGTGTAGATACAAAGCTTCTTGCTGTCCCCCATTCCAAGCTGGACCCCACCTATGATTCTATAAAGTCCCCTGAGGACCTGCCTGAGATAACCCTCAGCAGGATAAAACACTTCTTTGAGCATTACAAGGAGCTTGAACCGGGTAAGTGGGTAAAGGTGGAAGGCCTCAAGGGGGTGGATTTTGCCTATGAGGAGATAAGGAGGGGGATTGAGAATTACAGAAAGTGATGGATGAAATCCTACAGAAGGCGAGAAGGGTCTTTGATATAGAGATTCATACGCTGGAGAGGCTCAGGGACAGCCTTGGTAGTGAGTTTCTGGAGGCTGTAAATCTCATTCTCAAATGTGAAGGGAAGGTCCTGACCACGGGTGTGGGTAAATCGGGACATATAGCACGCAAGGTTGCCTCAACCCTTTCCAGCACTGGCACGCCGGCACACTTTCTCCACCCGGCGGAGGCCCTTCACGGAGACCTTGGAGTGATAGACAAGGAAGACATAGTGCTTGCCTTTTCCAGCAGCGGTGAATCTCCCGAGGTAAACTCCCTCATACCCTACATAAAACTCCTGGGTGTTCCACTGATATCTATAACAAACAACCCCCAATCCACTCTGGCAAAGCACTCTGATGTGCATATATTCCTTTCTGTGGAAAGAGAAGCCTGCCCTCTGCAGCTTGCACCTACAAGCTCTTCTACCGCTTCTCTTGTGCTTGGAGATGCCCTTGCCATGGTTCTGCTGGAGCTAAAGGGCTTTAGCAGAGAAGACTTTGCTCTCAGACATCCTGCGGGTTCTCTCGGCAGAAGGTTAAGGCAGGTTGGAGACCTCTGCCACAGGGGAGAAGAGGTTCCAGTGGTAAGGGAAAATACTCCCATGAAAGAAGCCATAATTGAAATGACCAGCAAGGGCTTTGGTGCTACTGCTGTAGTAAACGCAGAGGGAAGGCTGGTGGGTATAATAACAGACGGGGACCTCAGGAGATTCGTAAACAGGGGAGGAAACTTTGACACAAGCCTTGCCAGGGACGTTATGACCCCAGACCCCAAGACTGCAGCCATGGAAGAGCTTGCTGCCGAGGCCCTGAAGAGGATGGAGGACTATAAGATAACCGTTCTTCCTGTTGTTGATGAGGAAAAAAGACCTGTTGGCATAATACACATGCACGACATACTCAGGGCAGGCATACTATGAAAAGGCTCGGAGTTCTCGGTTCTACCGGCTCTGTGGGAAGTCAGACGCTTGATGTGGTGAGGGCATACAGGGAGGATTTTGAGCTAATCGGACTTCTGGCAAAAAGGGCATCAGAGAGGTTATTACTTCAGGCTATAGAATTAAGGCCCAAATACGTAGCCTGCTATGAGGAGCCTTCAAGGGAGTGGCTCTCCAGATTGCCAGAGGGAACAGACTTTCTCAAGGGTGAGGAAGGTCTCTATGCCATAGTGGAAGGCTCGGATATGGTAATGAACGCCATATCGGGCGTGGATGGTATCCTGCCTACTTATCTCGTGCTTCAAGAGGGCAAAAAGCTCCTGGCTTCCAACAAAGAGTCCCTCATATGTCTCAGGGAACTGGTAAGAGAAAACAGGGGCAGGATTGTGCCCGTGGACAGCGAACACAATGCCCTTTTTCAGATACTTCAGGGTCTCAAGCCTGAAGAGATAAGGAAGGTTTATCTTACCGCTTCTGGTGGACCCTTCAGGGAAAAAAGCCTTGAAGAACTGAGGCATGTGGGTGTTGAGGATGCCCTGAGGCATCCCACATGGAGGATGGGAGCAAAGATTACCGTTGACTCTGCCACCCTGATGAACAAGGGTATGGAACTTATAGAAGCCATAAACCTCTTTGACCTTGATGTGGAGAGGCTTGATGTGGTTGTCCATCCTCAGAGCGTGGTGCATGGGGTTGTGGAACTCATGGATGGCAGTTTTCTTTTTCATACCTCACAGACAGACATGAGGATTCCCATACTGCATAGCCTCTACTATCCGGAAAGAAAGACCTTTCCCTTTGAAAGGAAAAGTCTCCTGGAGCTTTCTCCCATAACCTTTGAAAGGGTTGATACGGAAAAGTTCAGAAGTATATCTCTCTGCAGGTGGGCTGCTATCATGGGTGGTGTATATCCGGCGGTGCTGGTGGGTGCAGACCAGGTGGCCGTTGAGCTATTCCTTCAGGGTAAGATAGGTTTTCTGGACATAGTCAACCTCGTGGAGGAGGTGCTGAGCTCTGTAAGTCTGAGGGACCCGCAGAGCCTGGAAGATGTGCTTCTAGCCATAGACTGGGCATACAGAAGGGGCATGGAGCTTCTGGGGGTGACAGGATGAGGTCTTTTGTTTTTGCCCTTGGCTTTATATTCCTGATATTTCTTCCCTTTTACCTCACCTCCTCTCCAAGAGGTGGGAACGTGTCCTTCGTAAGGATAGACCCAGAAGACTTTCATGTAAAGGAGGGTAAAGAAGGTGGTGAGCTCAGGTTTGTGCTGAGTTCAGACCCCAGAACCCTGAATCCTGCCATAGCCCAGGAAACCTCCTCCACTGCGGTGCTTTCTGACCTTTTCACAGGCCTTACAAAGATAGACCTGAAAACAATGCAGGTTGTTCCAGACCTGGCACAGAGCTGGGAAGAAAGAGAAGGCGGGAAGGTTTACCTGTTCCATCTGAGAAGAGGTGTGCTGTGGAGCGACGGAGAGCCATTTTCTGCAGATGATGTGGTCTTCACTTACAGGGACATATACCTCAACCCCAACATACCCAACTCTACAGGAGACATGTTTAGGGGTATTCTTAAAAGCCAGGAGGATGTGAAAAGCTTTGTAAGGAAGCTGGACGATTACACTTTGGAGTTTAGACTTCCACAGCCCTTTGCACCCTTTCTAAATGCCCTCTCTGCACCCATACTGCCAAAACACAAATTGGAAAAGTATGTAAGGGAAGGAAACTTTATGACCGCATGGAACGTAAGCACTGACCCGAGGGAGATAGTTGGGACAGGTCCATACAGACTCAAAAGGTATATAAAGGGCGTTATGGTAGAGTATGAAGCAAACCCCTATTATTACGAGCATGACAGCCTTGGCAGGAAGCTTCCCTACATAAAAAGAAAGGTGGGCTACATAATACAGGACCCGGATACTGCCCTTTTGAAATACTCTCTAGGAGAAATTGATTATATGGGTGTGAGGCCTCAGGATGTGCTTTTTATGAGCAGGGTAAAGGAAACTACACTCTTTGACCTTGGACCGACGCCTTCCACCACCTTTCTTGTCTTCAACCAGAACCCTAGCTCTGGAATTCCAGAGTATAAGCTCAAGTGGTTTCAGAACAGAGAATTCAGGAGGGCAATATCCCACGCCATAGACAGGGAAGGCATGTGCTATCTTGTTTACAATGGGTTGGCTGAACCACTGTATGGTCCTGTCACGCCGGCAAACAGACCCTACTATACGGAGGGACTCTTCCCTGTGTATGAATACAACCTCAAAAAGGCAAGAGATATACTCCAGAGCCTTGGCTTTAAGGACAGAAATGGGGATGGGTGGCTGGAAGACCCTGAAGGAAACACTCTTGAGTTCGTCCTTCTTACCAATGCTGGCAATAAGGAAAGGGAAGCGATGGGGAACATGATAAAGGAGGACCTGGAGAAAATAGGAGTAAAGGTTGTCTTCAGACCAATAGACTTTAACAGCCTGGTGAGCAGGCTTACATCCCCACCCTACGACTGGGATGCGGTAATAATCGGGCTAACGGGATCCATGGACCCTCACTTTGGAAGGAACGTCTGGCATTCCTCGGGAACTCTTCACATGTGGAACCCAAGGCAGAAAAGCCCGCAGACAGAATGGGAGAAGAGGGTTGACGAACTCTTTGACAGGGGCGCAACTGAGATAAACCCAGAGAAAAGGGTTGCCCTTTACAGGGAAGCTTACAGAATAATATCCATGGAGCAACCCATGATATTCCTTACAACTCCCAAGAGCATGCTTGCAGCAAAGAAGGGGTTTGAAAACCTCTTCCCCACCGTCTGGGGATGGTATAGAGAAGAGGCTCTATTTTTTAGGTGATGAGCTCGCTAAGCCTCTCCTTCATAACCCTGTAAGCTTCCTCCCTTACTATCTTGCTCACATCAATCCCTGAAAGAACCTCGCTGACCTTTTCCCTGAGGATTTGCTCCAGCTTTCTTTCAAGAACAGTAGACAGCTGTCTGCCTATTTCCTCTGGGCTCAGTATATGAGAAAGGGCAGAGTAGACCTTTTCCTGGGATAGCTCCTCTCTAATCACTTCCCTTATAGCCATTGCAAGGCTTTCTGCCACATTCTCCATGTAAGGCATACTCTGGGAGACTGGAGCCTCTTCTGTAATGGCCACTTCTGGAGTTTTTTCTTCTTCTGGAGAGAGGGACATTTTCTCCTGCTCCCCTGTTTCTTCAAAACCCGCACCTATTATCTCTTCAAGCAGACTCATTATACTTCTATCCTCTTCCTGTAAGGTTGCAGGCTGAAGGTCTGTGGGCAGCCTTTCCTCAAGAAGAGGTGTCTCCTGCACTGCCTCCGCGGGGTACTCTGCAGGAGCTTCTTCCAGAAGCTCTGCAATCTTCTCCAGCGCCTTACTCAGTTCAGCTTCCCTTGCAAAGGTGAACTTCCTTTCAAGGGGAATGCTTCCCACATCTATGGTGAAGAGTTCATCAATAAGGAGAACATAAGGCTTTCTTGCCAGAAAATCATCCTTTGCCATGTCTGAGAGAGTTCTGTAGGCAAGCATTCCGGATATGGTGTCAAAGAGGATTATGTCCGCCTCCCTTGCCTTTTCAATGGCCTCCTTTACGTTCTTTGCCTCAACTATATCCACCCTATCCGAGAGAGCCTCTTTAATGTTGTTTATAAGGGATGTATCAAAGGAAACGAGAAGCAGTTTTTTTCTGGAAGTGCTCAGTTCCAGTTCCCTGAAGCCAAAAACTTCTTCCATACCCGCTTCTTGCGTTGCCCCTTTTTCTTCAAAGGATACCACACTCTCAGGAAGAAGCAGCGCTGCCTCTTCTTCTGATATAAGGCTTTCAGGTTTTTCCTCCCCCGCCTCTTCAAACAGGGCGGTGGGAATCTTCTCCACCGCCTCGTCTCTCATCACCTTTATCTTTCTTGGAGGCATTATGTTGTTCATGTCAACGGGGAAAAGGTCATCCACAAGGACTATGTATTTTGAGTCTTTGAACTTCTGCCTGAACATGTTGTTTATGTCTTCTTCTGATATGGAGCCAGAAACCGCATCATATATCACCACGTCCATGTAAGAGGAGACTGTGTTTATGGCCTCCTCACCATTTTTTACGTCCACCACGTTGTGTTCACCAAGGACCTCCCTAAGTCTGTTCACCAGGTTTTTATCAAAGGAGACTATAAGCACGTTCATGACTTGCCCTCCATTCTCTTAATTATATCGTCCAGTATCTTCTTGGCTTCAGACAGACTCTCTCCGGGTATAACTCCACTCATGGCAAAGGCCACTCTCAGAGCCTTCAGCCTCCTCGTGAGTTCCTCCTGCAGCATACTCCCCCCCCTTGTCTTTCTCTCCCTCTGTTCTGTTCCTCTAACTTCTCTGATTAACAGAGTCAACCCGGAAAGAAATACAATAGCACCTGAAAGGGAAATTCCAAGGGCAAAGGGTTTTTCAGTGAAAGTGTTCAGATACTCAGACAGAGAAACCCTCTTTGTGTAGGTGTATGCCAGGTTTCCGTCCCTGTTGTAGCTTGCCGCTATAAAATCATCTGCCTTCAGCGGTCCTATGGCGTTGTCTGTTGTAATAACCCTGCCTGTTGCCGTCCTGAGGATAAAGACATTTTCATCTGCTCTGTTTAGCTTTATGAGCGTATCTCCAGAATAAAGATGATGGATGAATTGAGCCATATTGTGGCTTACCCTTGAGAGCTTCGTGTTTGCGTATATTTCAAAGGCTATCCACTGCCCAGCGAGGAAAAGTATGACCCCAAGCACCATAAGGATAGGGGCAAAGGCTCTGTTCATGTCAACCTCCCACAGTTATGTTTTCAATAAGGAGGGAAGGTGAGCCCACGTTCCCGTAGAACTTCAGGTCGCTGCCCACATCCACCACTGAGCTCCATATGTCCCTTATGTTTCCTCCTATAACAACCCCCCTCACGCTTTTTTGCCTCCTTCCTTCCCTGTATATTATACCAGAAGCACCAAGGGAGAAGTCTCCAGATACGGGGTCAACAGTATGCAGGCCCATGAGGTCTGTGATAAGGAAAACATCCCCCTGTAGGAGCTCCTGCAGGCTTTTTTCTCCCGGCTTTATAAAGAGATTTGTTATTCCTGAAAGCGGCAGACTTCTAAAGCCCTCTCTCACCGAGTTACCAGTGGGTTCAGCCTTTGACTTGAGGGCAGTGTATGTGCTGTGGAGAAAGCCTCTGAATACGCCCTCTTCCACCACCGCCTTTTTACGCATGGGATAACCCTCTGCATCCACAGGAAGGCTCATAAAACCACCTTTTAGAGTGCCGTCGTCAAGGATGGTAAGCTTTTGAGAGAAGACCCCTTCCCCTTCCTTCCCCTTCAGGAAGGTTTTACCCTTTACCAGCGTTTCACCAAGGAATATGGGGCTGAAGGCTTCAAGTATCATGGCGGATGCCTCTCTGAAGAAAACCGCTGGCACTTTCGTGGTTCCTATTTCTGAGGGCTTGAGGGTTGCCGTCGCCTTGAAGACCACATCCTCCACTACACTGTCAAAAGGCAGGTCAGCAAGAGCTCTTGCACCGGAAAACTCGTAAGATATGGAGGAGTCTCCATCTTCCTCCGCAAGCACTGCCATCATGAGGGTGTACCATGTGCCCCTGTAGTGGTAATAAAGACCGCAGGAGCTCAAGCAAAGAACCTCAAGCTCATTTTCTTTGAGGCTGACCTTCCTTACGCCCCTGACCCTTCCATCAAGCTCCTTTGCCCTCCTTTCCAGGTCTATTATAAGCTCTATCTTCTCCTCAATAGGCCGTTTCAAGCCCTCCTCGTCATAGAAGGTTTTCAGCTCTCCGTGAGTCCCGCATGCACCCAGAGCAAAGCCCTCGTCCTCAGGGGTTATATCACACACCTGCATGGCCACCTTTGCACACTCCTTTACAGATGCTTCCTCAAGGTCTGTGGTGTATGAAAAGCCCATCCTTTTCCCCCTTAGAACCCTTATACCCACTCCCGCCTCTTCAGCCCTCAGTAGATTTTCAAGCTTTTCTTCAGCGCTTTCCAGGGTTATCTTTTTTCTCCGCTCCATGTAAACTTCATAATCATAGCCTGAGGGTATGACCTCTTCTATCCAGTTCTTAATCTTTTCCATGCTCAAAATTTTAAAAGAAACAGGTAAACCGGTGCTGTGAAAAGAAGGGAATCAAACCTGTCGGTAAATCCACCATGTTCTCCAAGAAGGTTTGAAAAATCCTTTATACCGACCTGTCTTTTTATAAAACTCTTGAAGAGGTCTCCCATAAGGGCTATCACTACAAGAAAAGGAGACCACAGAACTCCCCTGAATCCATGAAAGAAAAGCATGGTAAGAGTCCCGGCAATCGCACCACCTGCAAAACCTTCCCATGTTTTCTTAGGAGATAGTCTGGGAGAAAGAGGCCTTCTGCCAAGGCTCTTGCCCACGTAGTAGGAAAATATGTCTACAGCCCAGACAAAAATCAGAAGCTTTATGAGAGCATGGGTATCCTCCGTTTTCAGTTTTAGCAGGAAAAAGGGAAGTAGCCCGGCATACAGGCAGATTAGAAGGGATTTTAGAAAGCTATCCATGGACCATGGCTTCCACCCTGCATAGAGGGAAAATAGCAGGGCAGAGACGAAACCAAGCTCAATAGAAAGGGAACCTACGAGGAAGGTAAGAGGTGCCAGGTAGAAGAACTTAAACCCAACAGCCCTTGAGACTTCATTGCTTATGAGAAAGGAAAGGGCAAGGATACCTGCGTAGAAAACAGGATAGGGAGAAAGGCTGACCACTATGGCCAGAAGACCTACCAGTATACCTATAAACTCTCTACTTTTAAAGAAGTGCTCCAAATCTTCTCTCCCTCTTTGAAAAATCTCCAAGGGCTCTCATGAGTTCCTCTTTCCGAAAGTCTGGCCAGTAAGTATCTGTAAAATAAAGCTCCGTGTATGCAAGATGCCAGAGGAGAAAGTTGGATATTCTTTTCTCTCCACCCGTTCTTATTAGAAGGTCTGGGTCTGGAACATGGGGCAGGTCTGAAAGTAATTTAAAGCTCTTTTCCGTGGGTTCTAAACCCATATCCATGACTTTTTTTAATGTCCTGAGTATCTCATCCCTGCCTCCATAGTCAAGGGCAAGAAATACATGAAGCTTCTCCTCTGCTGGCCTCAGCCTTTCAACCCTTTCCATTTCCTTCAGAAGACTGAGTGGCAACCTGTCCCGTCTTCCTATAAAGGAAACCCTTATGCCTTTTTCAAAGAGCAACTGGGTTTTTTCTCTGAGATATCCTTCAAGAAGTCTCATAAGACCCTTTACTTCAATCTCTGGCCTTTTCCAGTTTTCTGTGGAAAAGGTAAAGAGGGTGAGCCATCTTATACCCAGTTCCATACACGCGTCCACAAGCTCTTCTGCTCTCTTTACACCCTCGTAGTGGCCGGCTATTCTCGGCAGCCCCCTTTCCCTCGCCCATCTTCCGTTTCCGTCCATTATAACCGCCAGATGCCTTGGTATCCTCATGCTACCTTCCAAGCTTTGTCTTTGCCGTTGCAGCTTCCTCAGAGAGTGGATAATCTCTTATTATGGCCTCATAGTATTCCCTTGCCTTCTGACCTTCACCCCTCTGCTCGTAAAGCCTTGCCAGCTGAAGGAGGGCAGAGGGTGCCTTGTTGCAGTCCACCATCTCCTTTCTCTGACACCTTTCCACCAGGGTGAGCCAGACAGCCTCAGCCTTGTTTAATTCTCCCAGGTCTCTATAAACAACCCCAAGCCACAGATATGCGTTGTCGGTAAGTGGCGTTCCGGGATACTTCTTTATAAACTCTATAAGCCTGTCTCTTGCCTGATTTAGCTGTCTCAGGTTATAGAGCCTTATGGCCTCCTCGTAATCCTTCTGATATTCCTCCGATGCCTGCTGAGGGACGTTCTGGGAAGTTCTTGAAACTTCAGGTGTTCTTTCGGATGGGTTCTGAGTGGGCGGCGCTTCCTTTACCGGCTCTGGCAGTCTTGTTGCCTGACCTGCGCTCTGTCTTTCAATCCTGAGTCTTTCCAGTTCAAGCCTTGTTCTTGCAAGGTTCTCAGAAAGTGTATCAACCCTGGCTTCAGTTCTCAGGTTCCTTTCCTCCAGCGTCTTCTGCCTTTCCTCAAGCTGTGATATCCTGCCCTCAAGTCCAGAGAGTCTTCTGTCAAATTCTTCCTTAGTTATGCCTCCGCAAGATGCAAGAAATACTAAAGAGAACAATGACAGGAAACTCGGGATGCTTCTCATGGTTCTTAAATTATACCATCAACGCCTGAAAAGGAGTATATATTCTCCATCCCTCTGTAGCTGCATGTATTCACGGGCAAATCTCTCCTTGAAGTGTTCAGGGTTCTCTCTTATAAGCTCAAGAAGCTGTTCCCTTTTGTTGTTTTCAGCCCTCTGACGGGCAATCTGGGTATCCAGCTCAATGCCAGCCTTTTTTAGCTCAAAGACCCTGAATATACTATACTGGCTCAGAAAGAGATTGTAAAGGGTGTAAAAAAACATAAGGAAGAAGAAAATCTTAAAAAGCCTGTCAGAAGCTAAAGCCTGAAAATTCCCTCTTCCCTCCGAACTCCGCCTCATGGTCAAGCTCCTCCTCTATCCTCAAGAGTTCGTTATACTTGGCAACCCTGTCCGTGCGAGAGGCAGAACCTGTCTTTATCTGCCCTGCACTGGTTCCTACAGCAAGGTGTGC
The DNA here is from genome assembly GCA_037481935.1 of Aquificaceae bacterium. NCBI lineage: Bacteria > Pseudomonadati > Aquificota > Aquificia > Aquificales > Aquificaceae > Aquificaceae bacterium. Next base: position 65,147 of record JBBFKQ010000008.1, read on the forward strand.
AATGAAAGTGTCCTCCGTTTCTCCAGACCTGTGGGATATTATTGTCCCATAGCCATTTTCCTGAGCCATATCTATTGTCTGGAGGGTTTCGGTGAGAGTCCCCACCTGGTTCAGCTTTATGAGTATGGCATTGGCAAGGCCCTCCTTTATGCCCTCCTGAAATATGGAGGGGTTTGTCACAAAGAGGTCATCACCCACAAGCTGAACCTTGCTTCCAAGCTCTCTCGTAATGAGTTTCCATCCTTCCAGGTCATCCTCCGCCATGGGGTCTTCTATGGATACTATCGGATACTTTTCTAAAAGTTTAGAGTAAAAGCCGCAGAGTTCCTCCGAGCTCAGCTTTTTTCCCTCAAGGTGGTATAGTTCATCCTCATAGAAGAGCTCAGAGGATGCGCAGTCAAGGGCGAGAAAGACATCCTCTCCGGGCCTGTAGCCAGCCTTTTCTATGGAAAGCATGAGCATGTCAAGGGCCTCTTCTGTGCTCTGCAGGTTTGGTGCAAAGCCACCCTCATCCCCCACATTGGTGGAGTATCCCTTCTCCTTGAGGAGGGCCTTAAGATGATGAAAAACCTCCACGCCTGCCCTCAGGGCCTCTGAAAACCTGCCCCCACACACGGGAACTATCATAAACTCCTGTATGTCAAGGGGGTTGTCCGCATGAACACCACCGTTTATCACGTTCATCAGAGGCACCGGAAGCTTCTTTGCTCTCAGACCGCCAAGATACCTGTATAAGCTCACACCGAACTCATGGGCCATTGCCCTTGCCACAGCCATGCTAACGCCTAGTATGGCGTTTGCCCCAAGCCTGCTCTTGTTTGGAGTGCCATCAAGCTCAATGAGCACTCTGTCTATATGAGCCTGCTGGCCTGCATCAAGACCCACTATCTCTCTGGCTATTACCGAGTTCACGTTGTCCACAGCCTTCAGAACGCCCTTGCCTAAAAATCTTCTTGGGTCGTGGTCTCTGAGCTCTATTGCTTCCTTTTCCCCTGTGGAGGCACCGCTTGGCACCATGGCCCTTCCCTTTGCACCCGAAGAGAGCACCACTTCCACCTCAAGGGTTGGATTCCCCCTGGAATCAAGCACTTCCCTTGCCTTGACGCTCACTATGGATGACATGGCTAAGAATTATAGCACAGCCTACTCTATTTCCCCATACTCTATCCTTGCTATAAACCTGACCCAGGCTAAGGGGTTGAGGGTAAATTCTGCAGAAAGGCCTATCAGGAGGGTAAGTATTCCAGTTATTAGAGGAGGAACGAGCATCATAAGACCTACTTCAAACCTTCTGAGTCTTTTTTCCTTCAACTTTACCTCACCAAACCATGCTCTGAAGGCTATGGGGATTAGGTAAAGAACGCTCAGAAAGGAGCTGAGATACAGCACATACACCGCCCATTCCTGTCCTGCAAACCTCGCTCCCTCTTCCAGGTATTTCTTGGTAAGATAGCCGGCTGTAAGGGGGACACCTATAAGCCCCAGGGAGGCCAATGTAAAAGCAAGGGTGGTAAGGGGCATCCTTCTACCCACACCATTTACTTCTTCAACTCTGTGAATCCCGTAAGCCTCTGAATAATTTCCTACGCACATGAAGAGGGTTATCTTCATGATGCCATGGTTTACAAGATGCAGAAGAGCTCCCATGGTGGCCACAGGTCCGGGTATGAGTATGCCAAGGATTATGTAAGACAGATGGCTTATGGTGGAATAGGCAAGCCTCTTCTTTAATTCACTCTGGAAAACCGCCATCAGAGAGCCGAAGGCTATGGTGAAGCCTGCAAGGTATGCAAGGAACTGCCATAGATTCATAGACTGCACCAGCTGGACGCCGTAGAGGTCATAGACGAGCCTCACAACGCCGAAGGCGCCAGCCTTTACAACTGCCACCGCATGCAGAAGGGCGCTCACTGGGGCTGGTGCAACCATGGCCCTGGTGAGCCATCCATGAAGGGGAAAGACTGCAGCCTTTACTGCCATCCCAAAGAAGAGCCCGTAGAAGAGCAACACGGCAGGCTGTGGGTGTTCTTTAGCCCAGGCTCTCAAGTGGGGATTACCGCCCACATGAAAATCACCATTGCCCACAGCTATGTAAAGGAAAACAAGACATACGAGAAAAAGTGTTCCCCCAGAGACTGTATACAGGAGGTAGAAACCTCCTGCTTTGAGAGCCTTTTCTGTGCCTCTGTGAACCACGAGGGGATAGGTGCTGAGCGTAAGAAGCTCATAAAAGAGGAAAAAGGTAAACATGTTGCCCGCAAGGGCAATGCCCATGGTGGAAGTGACTGCAAGATTGAAGAAAGTGAAAAACCTCCTGCGGTTGGGCGAACCCTCAAGATAGCCCACCGCATAAAGGGTTGTCAGAAGCCACAGGAAAGAGGAAAGGCTCACAAAAAGAAGCCCGAGGGGGTCAATTTTGAGATAAAAGTCAGCAAAAGAAACCATGGGGTAGCTTATCTCAAAGACCCTGCCATTGTAGACTGCCCAGAGAAGATATCCTATCACAAGGAGCTTATATGACGCAGCGCCTATGTTTACCAGAGTTCTCAGCGTATACCATTCCTCCTTGAGGAAGGCTATTATGAGGCTTGCCACAAAGGAGCTGAAAAGCAGGCTGAGCACCATAAACTGGTCCATGTCAGTCCTTCCCTGCAATGCCCTGAAGTAAAAAGCCCGAGACCAGGCCTATGGAGAAGGCTACAAATCCCAGGATAAAGGCTGAGAGTTCCATGAGGCGGGGAATGGGCTGGTCATACAGCTTTTTTGGGTGAGAGGAAAAGCTCTCCTTCCATATGGGGTAAACATACATGGCTGCAAGCAAACTTCCAATAAGGAATATAACACCCTGAAATACAAAGCCTGTCTGTATTGAAGCTTTTAGAAGCAAAAACTTGGCCACGAAGCCTCCACTCAGAGGCAGACCTATGAGGGTTGCTCCGGAAAAGAAGAGGGCAAAGAAGGTAAAGGGGTGGCTGTGGGCAAAGCCAGGCATGTAGGAGAGTTCATCCCTCCTTGCCACATATATGGCGTTTCCTGAAGAGAGAAACATGCTTGCCTTTGCAAGGGCATGAGATAGAGCTTGAAGAGCAAAACCTTCCAGGACCATGGTCTTTACATGGAGGACTTGAGCCTGATAGTATATGGGGACCATCAGGAAAAGGTAACCCATCTGTGCCACGGTGGAATAAGCCAGGAGCATCTTTATGGTTTTCTGCCTTATGGCGTAATAGGAACCTAAGACCACGGCGAGAGCACCGAGGGTGCCCAGAACCCAGCTAAGGTATTCAAGGCTCTTATTCTCCGGGAATACCTCAAGCCACAGCCTGAGTATGAGGTAGGCTGGGGGCTTTACTACCAGCCCCGAAAGAAGTGCACTGGCGGGTGCCACCGTGCTTGAATGGGCTGGGGGGAGCCAGAAGTGAAAAGGAAAGAGGGCGGCCTTTATGGCAAGGGCTATGCTCAGAGGGAAGAGGGTGTAGATGAATTCCTCAGTGCCCGTAAGCCTTTCTGACAGAAGGTTCATACTCAGAGTCCCGTAGCTTGCATAGAGCATTGCCACGCCAAAGAGGTAGAACATAGAGGCAAGCAGGGAAAGAATCAGGTAATTAACCGCCGCCTTTATGGCCTTTCTATAACCCGGGAGGGCAACGAGCACCACCGCGGTAAGGGAGAGAACTTCAAGGGCTACATAGAGGTTAAAAAGGTCCTCAGAAAGAAAAAAGGCATTCAGGCCTGCCCAGAGAAAAAAGAAGAAGAACCAGAAAAACCTTCCTTCTCTTTCATATCCACCTTTGAAAAAACTTATGGCATATACGCTCACAGAAAAACTCACAAGGGCAGTCATAAGAAGGAAAAAACCCGTAAGACCGTCAAGCCGAAGACCTATACCCAGAGGAGCAACCCAGCCGCCAATCCACTGATAGACTGGCTCCCCTCCTTTCAGGGTAAGGTGGAAGGCGTAAAGGGATGAAAACAGGGACAGCACACTGAAGCCCAGCGCAATGTAGGACCTGAACAGACCCAGAAGGGACAGCATGGAGCCTGTAAGAGGAACAACTATCAGATACGCAAGGTCAAAGCCTACCATCACTCCTCCTCATCTCTGCTCATACGCAGAAGCAGAGAGACAGCAAGGGCTGTGGCGCTTACTGCAACCACTATGCCCGTAAGCACGAGGGCATGAGGGACAGGGTCAGGATTTCCCCCTGGCACCCTTTTGGCCGTGCTTATGAAGAAAAGAAATACGCCAGAGCCAAGTATGTTAACCGTGATTAGACGTTTTGCATTGTTCTCTGCCGTGAGGAAATAGTAGGTGCTTACCAGAATAAGAATCAGGGAAAGGAGGTAATAAAAGTCAGTCATAGCCTCCCCCTGTAGGCGGTATAAAGGAGCACAGCAGTAGAGAGCCATATGGAAAGTTCTATGAGAATTATGGAAGGTGTTGCCAGATCTATGGGGAATGTAAGAAAGCCATTGCCTGTGATAGCATAGAGCGTCCCTATGCCCAGAAAGATAACAAGGCTGAGGAGAAGAAGGAGACCTGATATTCTGCCAAAGTTGATTGCCTGTCCGGACAGAGCGAGCAGAACCAGACCACCAGCCAGCAGAGCACCACCCTGAAAGGCACCACCCACTGAAAAGGCACCCAGATAGGTTATGTAAAGGGAAAAAAAGGCAACAAGTGGGAAGAAATGCCTGGAGACGCTCTGAAGTATGGGGTCTTTCCAGAGGTAGACCTCTCTTCTTGTCCCTATAGCCAGAACTCCAAAGGTAGCAAGGGTTATTACACCAACCTCAAGCAGGGTGTCGTAGCCCCTGAAGTTCAGAAGTACTGCAGTTACTGGACTTTCAACTCCACTCAGGGGCAGATTTTCAGAGACAAGGGCTGAAACCCTTACTTCAACAGGTATATTTCTTATGTAGGGCAGCATCCAGAGAAAGAAGAGGAAGCTGACCACACCGGCCCAGAGCTTCCTGTAGGCGGGGACTCTTACACTTTTTATGTTTACACCCTTCATAAGCTTGAATATGAGAACGCCCGTTATACCTGCCCCCAGTATTATCTCCACCATAGCCACATCGGGCGCAGAGAGCCTGACCCACACTAGACCGCTTATCAGCCCAAAGCTCAGAAAGAAAACACCGCTTCTGAGAGTATCTCTGCTGTGCATAGAAGCAAGTGCAGAGAGTAGGAGAAGGGTTCCGAGCAGGAGGTCAAGCATCGCCTCTTTTCCTCTTCTGATGGGCTATGGCGTAGCCAACCAGCGAGCTGTAAACTATGACAAAGAGCCATATTATGATAAGCTTTAGCACCTCAGAAAGACTCTTTGCAGACACCATAACACCCAGAACCACAAAGCCAAACCCAAGAAGGTCTGCCTTCGTAAGGGCATGCAGTCTGCTGTAAGTATCTCTCAGTCTCAGAAGACCCATACTACCCGCAAGAAGAAAAAAGGCTCCAACGAACATAAGGCTCAAGGACAGAACTTCAAGAATTGTCATCTCGCAGGAGTATTATAGCAAAGGCTATGCCACCCATACCAGCAAGAAGTGCAAAGGCAAGAGCTACATTGAGGAGTGAACCCTGCTCCGCATAACTGTGTATAGCAAGAATGAGCGCGGTTCCTCCAGTGCCCAGAAGTAAAGAAGCCAGCATACTGTCCACAAGGCTTGGACCCCTGAGCACCCTCACAAGACCAAGCAAAAGGTTTAAACCAAGAAGCGCAAAGAGTATATGATAGAGCTCTTTCATGAAAACACCCTGTCTACCAGCCTTTCAAGCTCTCTGAGCTTTTCCTCGCTAAAGTCCTTTATATCAAGGGTGTGTATAAGAATTCTGTCTCCTGAGAGCTCCACACTAAGAGTTCCGGGAGTCAGGTTTATCACCATACAGAGCAGAAACCTCGCAGGCTGTTTGTGTGTGGTGAGATTATAAGTAACAAAGCCAGGGTTTACAAGAAGCCTGGGACCAATTACTCTTCTGGTTACATCAATACCGCTAAGAAAAGACTGTCCCAGAAAGGTTATGAAAAAGGATAAAAGGGCAAAAAAGTTGAGTCTGGGAAGGTAGACCCTCAGGAGTTTGTGAAACAGAAGAGCTGTGAAAAGGGATATAGAGCCAAAGAAGAGAGATTTTGCTTCTACACCCGAGATAAGCAGCCACAGGAGGGAGTAGAAAAGGGCAAGAATAAACATAGGCCGCTTCATGCCCTATATTATAGATTATGCTGGCTTTAGTGGGGCTCTTCTTTTTTATTTCCAGTGCTGTTGGTGCTGACTTTTGTATAAAAAGGGTTGAAAACCCCTACCCAGAGCCTTATCTGGATTTTACCTTCAGAAAAAGGCTGGAAAGGGCAATCCTTGAAACTGGAAACACAATAGTCTGCAAAGAGGGTTCTCAGGAGATAATACCAAAGGTTGAGCTCCTGAAGGAAACCCCCATAGCCTTCACCCCACAGCAAAGAGTGAGCGCCTACAACCTTGAACTCAGAGTGAGCCTCACCGTCAACGGCAAAGGGCAAAGTTTTTCCACGGTTGTTCCCTACTCTCAGCCCGATGGCAGTTTTGGAGATCTTCCGAGAAGAGGTGCTATAGAGGATGCTTTTGGTATAATCTACATAGAGATGCTTGAGTTTATAAAAAGAAGTGAGGAAGGAAAATGAAATGTCCCAGATGTGTCCATGTGGACCTCCTTGAAGTAAACAGGTATGGTGTTGTGGTGGATGTATGCCCATCCTGTGGTGGTATGTGGCTGGACAAGGGCGAGCTTTCAAAGATAATTGAAGCTATACGCAGGGCGGAGGGCAGTCTTGATGAAGAGCTGAGAGGAATAACGAGAGAATATCCGGAGGTTTACAGAAAATACGAGGAATACAAGTATAAAAAAAAGAGAAAGTCTATTTTTGGTGAGCTTTTTGATATCTTTGACTGATGGATGACTTGAAGTTTATGAAGAGGGCTCTTGAGCTTGCTCTCCTGCGAAAGGGTCTTACTCATCCCAACCCCGCCGTTGGTTGTGTGATAGTTAAGGAAGGGGAAATAGTTGCGGAGGGATACCACGAAAGAGCTGGTATGCCCCATGCGGAGGTGGTCGCCCTTGAGAGGGCAGGCGAAAGGGCAAAGGACGCCACCCTTTATGTCACCCTTGAGCCCTGCACGCACTTTGGGAGAACCCCACCTTGCACCGATGCCATAATAAAGGCAGGCATAAAAAGGGTGGTTGTCGCAACCCTTGACCCAAACCCTCTGGTTTCTGGCAGGGGTGTGGAAAGGCTAAGGAATGCAGGAATAGAGGTGCAGGTGGGTGTGCTTGAGGAAGAGGCAAAGAGGCTAAACGAGGACTTTTTTACCTACATAACTCAGAAAAGACCCTACATAACCCTCAAGTGGGCGCAGAGCGTGGATGGGTCTCTTGCAACGAGGACTGGAGATAGTCAGTGGATAACCTCGGAAGAGTCAAGAGCCTTTGCCCACAGGCTCAGGTCTGAAGCCACAGCCGTGCTCGTGGGCATCAACACAGTGCTGAGGGACAACCCGAAGCTCACCGTCAGAGCCTTTGAATGGGAAAGGCAACCCATAAGGGTAGTTCTTGACCCTCAGCTGAGAATCCCAGAAAGCTGCCATCTTGTGCAGGAAAGAGAAAGCCAGACCATAATCTTTACCGTAAGCGAGGACAGGGAGAAAATAAAGAGGCTTGAGGACAGGGGTGTAAAGGTCCTTATGGCGCCCGCGGAGGGCAAGAAGCTTGACCTGAAGGAAGTGCTGAGAGAGCTATACTTTCTGGAGGTTATGCATCTCCTTGTAGAGGGTGGAGCGATAACGCTGACTTCCTTCCTAAAAGAAGGGCTTTTTGACCGCCTGTGGGTTTTTTTAGGTCCCGTCCTTATAGGTGAGGGTAAAAGGCTTGGAGATATAGGTGTAGCCCTTCTCAGGGAAGCTCAAAGATTGAGGCTAAGAGAGATAAAATCCTTCGGGGATGATGTGGCTCTGGAGTATGTGAGAACATGAAAATACTTTTCTTTGGCACTCCTGAGTTTGCCACACCTTCACTGAAAAGACTGCACGAAGAATTTGAAATTGCCGGAGTTGTCTGCCAACCAGACAGACCCGCAGGAAGGGGTCAGAAGCTCACACCACCACCTGTCAAAGTTCTGGCTCAGGAGCTTGGGCTTGATGTTTTCCAGCCTGAAAAAAGAAAGGAGCTCATACCCATCGTTGAAAGTCTGAAGCCTGAATGCATAGTAGTGGTTGCCTACGGCAAAATACTCCCACCAGAGGTAATACGCTACCCTGCCTATGGCTGTATAAACCTTCACGCAAGCCTTCTTCCCGCCTACAGAGGCTCTGCACCCATACAGAGAGCCATCATGGCGGGAGAAAAGAAGACGGGAAACACTGTTATGCTCATGGACGAAGGCATGGACACAGGGGACATACTCTCTCAGGAGGAAGAACCCATACTTGAGGAAGACAACCTCAAAGCCCTCTCCCAGAGACTTGCAATAAAGGGAGCAGACCTGCTTGTTAGAACTCTCAGAGAATGGATTGAAGGAAATGTCAAGCCCATCCCTCAGGACAACAGAGGAGCAACCTACGCACCACCCATTCAGAAGGAAGAGCTAAGAATTTGCTGGAAAGCAGATGCGGAAAGCGTGAAAGACAGAATTAGAGGACTTTACCCCGATTGCTACACACTTACAGAAAGGGGCGAAAGGCTCAAGATTCTGAAGGTAAGGGTTGTGGAGGGTGAAGGAGCGCCAGGGGAGGTTATTGATAGGAAAAGGCTCGTGGTAGCCTGTGGCGAGGGGGCAGTGGAGGTGCTGGAGCTAATATCTCCCAAGGGAAAGCTCATGAGCGGAGAGGAGTTTATGAGGGGTTATAGGCTAAAAAGATTGATTTAAAACTAGCCAAAGAGCTCTCTCTTTTTCTCTTCAGGCAGTTTCCTCAAATACTGGTTCAGATAATAGTAGTCTGGCTCGCTTCTCTGGGCTCTTGTTCTTATTTCAAACTGCGGGTCCTCCTGCTTTTCGCAGTTAAAGAGAATAAGCCCTATTCCAAATAGCATGCAAAGCGATTCAAGCCTGCTTATAGTTTCCTGGCCTGCCTGCTTTGGCACTGCTACATAAACCTTGTGGCTAAAGAGCTTGTAGCTACAAGCCTGACCAAAGGCTGTTATTAGAGCGGAGCCTTCCGTTGCAATCTTAACTTCGGCTGTTATAAGCTCAGGAGGTGGCTTTATGGGGTCAATATCAGAAAATTTGTATACACCTATCACATCCGGCGTGCCCCACTTGTCCTGAAAGACGTTTCCCCCAAGAACAACTGCCTTCGTGCATTCACTCAGTTCCTCTACTAGGAAGCTGGCGAAGGGCTTATAAAAATCCTCTTCTTTAAGGTTTCTGGGTGGAAGCTGGGCAGGCTGCTTACCTATCCTCTGGGAGCTCCATACAAACAGACCTCTCTCTGGCATGGATACATTTTTCTCTTTGCCTTCTAAGATACTTTGCCTCAGTTTGTGCAGGGTGCCGTGAATGGTGTTCGGGTTTGCTTCTGGAAGTCTATGCTTTATTTCCCCGTGTAAATCTGAATACCTTATTCCGTTTTGTTTCTCTTTTATTACCTGTAGAGCAACTTTGTATATTTCCTCTTGCTTCTGCCCCTTTCTTGCCATTTATAATTAGAGCAATTATATCATGGTCAACTCCACCTCTTTCCAAAAACCTCCAGCGGAGTGTTTGGCTCTGGGTTTATATCCTCTGGTGCGATTATTCCTCTTTTGAACCTTTCCATGCCTGCGTAGGCTATCATCTGGGCATTGTCCGTTGAAAGTCTGGGATGGGGAATGTGTAGCTCAAAGCCAAGCCTTTCTGAGAGCTCTCTAAAACGTTCTCTCAGTTCAGAATTGGCAGAGACGCCCCCCACTATGGCAAGCCTCCTGACTCCAGTTTTTTCCATGGCAAGAAGCGTCTTTCTTTCAAGAACATCCACCACAGCTTTCTGGAAGGAGGCAGAAAGGTCTTCTTTTGAATAACTGCCGGATTCCACGAGCTTTCTAACTGCAGTCTTGAGCCCGCTGAAGGACATGTTAAGGCTTTCATCCTCCATCATTGGTCTTGGCAGGCTGTATACTGGCTTTCCTTCCTTTGCCAGCCTGTCTACTACTGGTCCTCCCGGATATCCAAGGTTCATAAGTTTGGCAACCTTGTCGTAGCTCTCTCCCACTGCATCGTCAAGGGTTCCCCCAAGGAATACATACCTCCCAAAGCCTTCTACAAGATACAGGTCTGTATGGCCACCCGAGACTATGAGAGCAAGAAAGGGATATGCAACCGGCTTTTCCAGAAAGACGGAGTATATATGCCCCTCAAGGTGGTGGACTGGGACAAGGGGCTTTTTGAGCATGTAAGCCATTGCCTTGGCGAAGCTAACACCCACCACAAGGGAGAGGATGAGCCCGGGAGTAAGTGTAAAGGATATGAAGTCAACCTTCCTTATGTCAAAGCCCGTCTCATTGATAAGTCTGTCCAGCAAGGGAAGAAGATTTCTTGTGTGCTCTCTTGCGGAAAGTTCGGGAACAATCCCTCCATAGGGAAAGTGCACCTTTGCCTGAGACAGAATTATATCCCCTATTACCCCCTCACTGTCTGAGTATATACACAGGGCAGTCTCGTCGCAGGAGGTCTCAACCGCCAGTGTGTGCATAGCCCTTGGTGCCTGACCTTATGACCTCAACAGCCTTCTTTAGCTGGGGGTCAAGTTCAGGTTCAAGTATGAGTCCAGAAGCACCCTGAAGTCTCCTCTGTCTTATGGTTTCCTGGAGTTTTTCTTCTTGCTCCTCAGAGACCTTTACTTCGATGTCTGGCTGTATACCCTTTTTGTCAATAAGCCTCCCCAGTGGTGTGTAGTAATGGGCAACCGTCAGCTTGATGGCCGAGCCATCCTCAAGGGGTATTATGTTCTGAACAGAGGCCTTTCCAAAGCTCCTCTCTCCCACTAGAACTGCCCTTTTATGGTCCTGCAATGCACCCGCCACTATCTCCGATGCGCTGGCAGAGCCCCTGTTTATGAGAACAACGAGGGGAACATTCTCCGGAAGAACTGGCTTTTTCCTTGAGAAATACCTGTTTACCTCTCCATTCTTCGTTTTTGTGTAGACTACAAGCTTGCCCTCCTTCAGGAAAAGCTCAGATACGTTTATAGCCTCCGTCAGAAGCCCGCCAGGGTCGTTTCTGAGGTCAAGCACTATCCCCTTTACGCCCTGAGATGTTAAATTTCTTATTGCCTTTTCCACCTCTTTTCCTGCACCATCCGTAAACTGGGACAGCCTTATGTAGCCCACATCCTGAAGCTTTGTCCACTTTACACTTTCCACTTTTATAACTGCCCTTTCCAATTCAACTTTAATGGGTCTGTCTGCTCCCCTTCTCATTATGGTCAGGTTTACTTTTGTTCCAGGCTTTCCTCTTATCCTTCTGACCACATCCATAAGGTTCATGTTGGAGGTATCCTCGCCGTCTATCTCAAGGATAATGTCTCCGGACCTGATACCCGCCCTGAAGGCAGGCGTCCCCTCTATGGGTGATATGACTATGGGTCTTCCCTTATCCATGCCTATCTCTATTCCCACACCGCCGAATTCTCCCTCTGTCTCCTGCCTGAACTCTCTGTATTGCTCAGGGGTGAAAAAGGCTGAGAAGGGGTCAAGGGACTTAAGCATGCCATTGAGGGCACCGTATATAAGGTCCTTTGTGTTGGTTTCACCCACATAGTTCTCCTTTACGGTGCGGAAGACATCGGTGAACATCCTGAAGTATCTGTATTCATCCTCCTGTCTGTTGCCCTGAGACGCGCCGGCACTTCCAAGCACAAAGCCCACCGCAAAGGTTATAAGGAAAAGGCCAAAAAGTTTAAACCTGCTCATTTTCACTTCTCCTCCATTCTGATAAATATATTCTTTATGTCTTTCAGGTAAAAGCCTGCCTCACCCACCTGAGAGCCTCCTTTGCAGTATGTGTTTGCAGGAAGGTAGTATTCCTTTGAGGTTCCATCCTTAAGGGAAAGCCTGACTTTGAGTTGCTGTCCATCCTGACTTATAACCTCCAGAGACCTGAGGACTGAGAAGTTTATGGCATATTCAAGACCTCCCTCTCTCACTCTCAGGTATCCCCTGCCGTTGCATGAAAGCCCTCTGAGGCTGTGCTTTAAACCTTCCCTGTCCTCCAGCTCAATCCTGAGTCTGTTGTCCCTTGGAGGCTCAGCCATGGAGAGGATAAGGGGCAGTAGTATGAGCCACCTCTTCATAGACCTAAATTATACCCTCTTCTTCATCCTTATGCAGTTTGTAAACCAGACTGTCTGTGAGGGCTATCCAGGAGGCCTCTATTATGTTCTCGGAGACTCCCACCGTTCCCCACTTCCTTTTACCATCGGTAGATTCTATAAGAACCCTCACCTTTGCACTGGTTCCCTCCAGTTCGTTCACTATCCTCACTTTGTAATCTATAAGCTGAACCTCCTTGAGGTTGGGGTAGAACTCCTCAAGGGCTTTTCTAAGAGCTCTGTCAAGGGCACTGACTGGTCCGTTCCCGAGGGCAGCTGTGTGCTGTTTTATATCCTCCACAAAGAGTCTCACCGTCGCTTCAGAAACTGGCAGGTGGTCTGTGCTTCTCTTGGCTATGAGAACCCTGTATGCGTCAAGGTTGAAGTAGTCTCTCACAAGCCCGAAGTGCCTTTTACACAGAAGCTCAAAGGAGGCCTCCGCCGCTTCAAAGTGGTATCCTTCCTTTTCAAGCTCCTTAATTTTTTCAACCAGCTTCAGAAGCTCTGGAGACCTCTCCTCTACCTCAATGCCCATCTCTTTCAGTTTATAAAGTATGTTGCTCCTGCCGGAAAGGTCTGATACTGTTACCTTTCTCCTGTTGCCTACAAGAGCAGGGTCTATGTGTTCGTATGTGCTGGCATGTTTCATGACTGCAGAGGCATGCACGCCGGCCTTGTGAGCAAAGGCGCTTTCACCCACATAGGGCATGTTCTTTGGCAGAGGCATGTTGGAAAGCTCTGATATAAAGTGGCTGAGCTCTGTAAGTTTTCTCAGGCTATCTTCTGGCATTGCCAGAAAGCCCATCTTGAGCTGCAGGTTTGGGATTATGGAGCAGAGGTTTGCATTTCCCGTTCTCTCTCCTATGCCGTTTATGGTGCCATGCACCTGCCTTGCGCCTGCAAGCACTGCCATGAGGGAATTGGCAACACCAGTTTCAGAGTCATTGTGGGCATGTATGCCTATCTTTGCCTGTGGAAAGGCCTCCTTTACCTTCTTTGTTATCTCGTAAACCTCGTGGGGAAGACAGCCACCGTTTGTGTCGCAGAGCACAAGCCAGTCTGCACCCCCATAAAGAGCAGACCGTAGCACCTCAAGGGCATACTCGGGGTTATTCTTGTATCCATCAAAAAAGTGCTCTGCGTCAAAAACCACTTCCTCCACATGTTTTTTCAGGAAACTCACCGATTCGTAGACCATGGAAAGGTTTTCTTCAAGGCTTGTTTTGAGCGCCTCTGTCACATGAAAGTCCCAGCTCTTGCCAAAGATGGTTATCACCCTTGCACCAGACTTTATAAGGTTCTCTAACTGTGGGTCTTCCTCTGCTCTCTTGCCGGGCCTTCTTGTGGAGCCAAAGGCAACAAGCTTTGCATGATGGGGTCTGTATTTTCTTAGTCTCTCAAAGAGAATAGTATCTTTGGGGTTTGCCCCCGGCCATCCACACTCTATGTAGTCAATGCCAAACTCATCAAGTTTATGCAGTATTCGTAGTTTATCCTCCAGGGAGAAGTTCACGCCTTCCGCCTGAGAGCCGTCTCTCAGAGTAGTGTCATAAATGAAAACCTTTTCCATAATATAAAATATATCACTTCCTGAGTCTGAGCTTTCTGGGCTGTTCTCTGCTTTCTTTTCTGAGCTGGTCAAAGTCAAGAGCCGGTCTTTCCTCGGGAAGGCCAAGTGCTCTAATGCTCTCCTGAAAAGCCCTTTCAAGGTTGAAAATTCTTAGGTTCTTTATGTAATCGGGAAGGAGGTGGTATTCCTCCCTCTGCAGGGCTTCTATAAGCTCCATTGCCTGAGGAGAGAGTCTGAGGCTGTTGAGGTCCACACCCTCAAGACCAAACCTGTAAAGCCCTGCCAGCAAGACGGCTTCGTGGTAGCTGAGGTCCACCCTTTCTCCCTTTGCTTTCCTTTCTACCTTTGGAAGCCTCTCCTGAAGGTTTGTTATGGGAAGACCAGTGGCGGATGATATTTCCCTGAGAAGTTCGAACTTCCTGAGGCCATCCGGTATAAAGCCGCAGAAGTAAAGAAGGTCCTCAAGGGCAGACCTGTTTCCCTTCTCTATATCCCTAAGGAGCTCTTCTTCCACTGTAGGAGCTGAACTTATCATCTTCCTTAGACCTTCTGGGTCCTTCTTTACGAAGGAGTCGGGGTCTTCCCCCTCAGGCAGGTATACAACCTTCACCTCCATCCCGGCGCCGATCAGGTATGGCACAGAAGACCTGACAGCCCTTCTGCCTGCACTGTCCCCGTCGTAGAGGAGTATGGCTGTCTTTGCCATTCTGGAAAGTATACCTGCATGCTCTTCCGTGAGTGCTGTTCCAAGTGGTGCAACGCAGTTTCTTATGCCTTCTTGCCACAGGCTCATAAGGTCAAAGTATCCTTCCACCACCACCACCTGCCCCGATTCTCTTATGTAATCCTTTGACTCAAAAAGACCAAAGAGTGTAGCCCTCTTTCTGAAAACCTCAGACTCAGGGGAGTTCACATACTTGGGATGGCTTCCATCAAGGCTTCTTCCACCGAAGGCCACCACATTACCCTTTATGTCCCTTATGGGAATTACAAGCCTGTTTCTGAAAAGGTCTCTGTATACTCCAGAGTCTAACCTTGTGAGATTTGAGCTTTTTTCGTATACCCCCAGAAGCCCCTCTTCCATCAGCCTCTTTACCAACGCCTCTGTGTTTCCACCAAAGCCGAGAGAAAACCTGCTTATGGTCTTTGAGCCTATTCCCCTGCTCTGCAGGTATTCAAGCGCTGTCCTGCTCTTTTTGAGCTCCTCATGGTAGAAGTCCGTAACCCTCTGAAGAGCAAGCAAAAGCTGACTGTCCTTTTCCCTTTTTCTTACGCTTACCCTTATACCATATCTCTTTGCCAGCCTCTCAAGAGCCTCCCAGTAGTCCACATTCTCATACAGGCTCACAAACTTTACCGCATCACCCCCCACTCCACAACCAAAGCACTTAAAAATACCCTTTGAGGGAGATACATAGAAGGAAGGGGTATCATCGGGATGGAAGGGGCACCTTGCCACATAGCTGTTTCCAACCCTTTTGAGCTCTATGTAGGAGGATATAACATCCACTATGTCAATCTTTCCAAGGAGTTCTCTGGGGGAAGGCATGGAGTAAATTATATTCCCTGGATGCCTCTGAAAGTTATCCTAACCAGAAGTCAGGAGGACATAGAGAGGGACAGAATAATCTTTGAGAGAGCTGGCTTTGAAGTCATACCCATGCCCCTGATAGAGGAAGAGCCCATTGACTTTGAGCCTCCGCAGGAAAGCTTTGACTTTGTGGTCTTTCAGAGCCCGAGGGCAGTAAGAGCCTTTTTTTCCAAGTGCAGACTTGAGAAGGAAAAGATTGTGGTGGTGGGAGAAAAGACCAGAAATGCGGTTGAAGACTACGGCTACAATGTATGGGCAATGCCTGCAAACTACTACGGACAGGAGGTTTTGAAACTTTTTCATGGCCTGAAAGGGAAAGTGCTGGTTCCAAAATCTGCTATAGGCAGGGATGAAGTGGTGGAGGGGCTCAGGGCTCTTGGCTTTGAGGTGTATGCCCTTGACGTCTACAGTGTAAAGACAAGGCTTTACAGAAAGGAGGAAATTCTTGAAGTCCTCTCTCGGGCAGATGCTATCCTCTTTGCCAGCCCTTCTGCAGTAAGGGGTCTTCTTGCAAACTTGCAAAAGGAAGAAGCAGAAAGGTCTCTGAAGCCCCTTAAAGTCCTCTGTATTGGCAAAACCACAAAGGAATTTTTTGAAAGTGAGGTAAACCTGGAGTGCCTCGTGCCTGAAAAACCTTCAGTTGAAAAGGTGGCGGAGCTTTTGAAAAGCATGGTATAAAATTTGCATTATAAAATTTGCATTAATGAGATGTGAGATGAGGCAGAAAACCCTCCTTAGGGAAGTGGAGTTTGAAGGCGTGGGCATTCACAGCGGTGAGGTTTCAAGGATCGTTCTGCACCCTGAGAGGGAAAACACTGGAGTAAGGTTTTTTATTAAGGGCACATACATCCCTGCCAGCTACAGGTATGTGCTTGGCACTGACCATGCCACAGTTCTTGGAAAAGATGGTGTCAGAGTAAGCACTGTGGAGCATCTGCTTGCGGTTCTTTACATGCTTGGAGTGGATAACCTTACAGTAGAGTTTTTAAGTGGGTGTGAGGTTCCCATACTTGACGGAAGTGGTTATCACTTCTACAAGCTACTGAAAAATCTGACCACTGAGCTTGAGGAGGAAGCGAGAGTTTTTGAGCTAACAGAAAACTTTGAAGTGAAAAACTGTAAAGGCTACATTAGGGCGGAGCCTTATGAGGGCTTCTGCGCAGCATACAGGGGCTATGTGAGGGGTCTTCTTGAAGAAGGCACAGCCCAGTATTGTGGAAATGCAAGGGAAGTGGTCTTTGCAAGAACCTTTTGCTACGAGGAGGAGGTGGAGTTCTTGCTTCAGAAGGGTCTTGCAAAGGGGGGGAACCTCAAAAACGCAGTTGTTATAGGAGACGGTTTTGTTTACAACCCTGAGGGAATGAGGTCAAAGGACGAGCCCATAAGGCACAAGCTTCTTGACCTTCTTGGAGACCTGAGCCTGCTTGGTATGAGGCTTAGAGGGAAAGTCTTTTCTTACCTGGGGGGTCATAGCCTCAACTATGATTTCGTGAAAAGCCTTGCTGAAAGCTCTCTCTCTACGAGTCTTATGTCCTCTTCTGTGTCCACTCCGTGATAGTAATTCTCTGAGATTATAACCCTTATTCTGTAGCCAGCTTCTAAGAGCCTGAGCTGTTCCAGCCCTTCAAGCTCCTCAAGAAGGCCCCTTCCCATAGAGGTAAACTCCAGCAAGGTCTCCTTCCTGAAGGCGTATATACCCACATGCTTGAGAGGGTAGAGGTCTGAGCTTTTTTTCATGTGGGGAATGGCGGACCTTGAGAAGTAGAGGGCTGTGTGGTCCCTTGCAAGGACAACCTTTACCGAGTTTGGGTCTTCGTAAGCCTGAGTGTCTCTCAGGGCAAGGGTTGCCACTGGGTGCTCAAGTAGGGCTTCAAAGAGCCTGCAAATGTCTTCTTTGTAAACAAAGGGCTCATCCCCCTGATAGTTAATCACGCAGTCCACATGCTCATCCCTTATCACATGAGCAACCCTGTCGCTTCCCGAGGGAAGCTCTGAAGGGGTAAACCTTACTTCTACAGGGAGGTCTTTTACGCTGTGGTAAATCTTCTCGCTGTCCGTAGCAAGGACTACCCTTTCACCAGTTTTCAGACAACCCTCCACCACCCACCTTATAAGGGGCTTGCCAAGTAAAGAAACAAGAGGCTTTTCATTTAGCCTTGTGGAGCCGAGCCTCGCTGGTATTACGATCAGCCTTTTCATCGCATGGACAGGTAAACTATTACCATAAGAAGCAGAAAAAGAAGAATAACAAGCGTCATGAGAAGTTTTCTGTAGCTGTTTATGTCCCTTGAAAGGGACAGTATCATTTCATCCTTACTTCTTGAAACCTGTTCTATGTTCTGTATGTATTCTGTCAGCTTCTCAACTTTTTCCTTGAGGGATGTTTTTTCCATTTCAAGCCTATAGAGCTTTTCATGTATGGAGTTATTTTCAAACTTTAGGTTTTCCAGCTCTTTTCTGCACTTTTCCAGTTCCTCTACATACTCTCTGAATTTATCGTATTGCTCCTGCATCAGTAAGAATTATAAGTTCATTCGCTCCTGAGGCTCTTTCTCCTGAGGATTTTTCTGTATTCTTCAAGGGCAAGGCTCTCCTGTTCTTTGTAGAGGCTTTCTCTATCGATAAGGTTTTTCCAGTTAACCTTGTGGGCTTCAAACCATGGACCTTCAGTGCATGCCAGTAGCTGCTTTCCATCCACCATCACTCTACAAACAAGACAAAGACCTACTGCGTCCAGCATGTGAACGCTTACCATACTAACAATCGGGGTATTCCTGTAAATCTCTGTAAGTCTATAGGATAGTCCGTTTTCTCCCGCTGAGACTACAAGGTCTGCATCAAAGACGATAATGTCCTCAGAGTGCCTTACTTCCTCAAAGAGCTCCTCAGCCCTTTCTCTGAGATAAAAATCCTCAGAAACTACCTGTAAGAGGAGTCTATTACCTGCAGCCTTCAGCGCCCTTGCCACATTGAGAATTGGTGCAATACCCCATGAATAGGCGTAGAAGACTATCTTTCCGTATTGATTTACCGGAAAGGGCTTGCCCAGTGGTCCTGCCACATACTGAAAGCTCTCAGCCTCCTCAAGAATCTCAAGGCTTGACCTTCCCACAGCCTTAACAAGGCAGGTAAAGCCCTCCTCAAAGGTGTCAAGTATGGAAAGGGGTATTAGCTCGGAAAGCTCTGTATGCTGAACCATTACAAACTGCCCGGGCTGTGCCGCTGATACATGGGGTGCATGAACCTTTAAAATACAGGCATCCTCCGAAAGCCTCTTCTTCTCAAGAATCCTGTGCATGTTTAAGATTATCTCACAGAGTAGTTATAAACTGGCACTTCCTGCTTGACAAGTGAATAAAGTTTATTAGAATATTCTTATAAACTTATTTAAGGAGGTTGAAGATGACTATGGATAGAGCTTTGAGGCTTACCTCTGGTGGTGTGCTTTTGCTGGTATTTCTTATCGCCATACTGCCTTCAGAAATACACTGGTTCTGGAAGGCTTTCATAGTCTTTATGGCTCTCAACCAGATACAGTCTGCCTTTACTGGCTGGTGCCCTGTGATAAGCCTTTACAGAAGGCTGGGAGTTAAAGAGTGCACATGCTAATCGGTCTCTAACTCTATCTCGCAGCCTTCCTTTTCTATCACCAGCTGGCAGGTGAGCCTCCTGTTTTCCTCATACTCTCCTATTCTCCAGAGGGTTTCTTCTTCTTGCTCGGAGGGCTCCGCCAGGCACTCAAGCCCTTTTAGCACTGTGCATACGCACACACCACATTGACCGTCGGTGCATCCAAACTCCACACCCGCCTTTTCTATCTCATGATGGTGGTCACCAAACTTTTCACCTGCGGGGATTTCAAGCACCTTCTTGTTTATCTTAACCTTAGCCATGAGAAATATTTTAGCCACAAAGATTCTATGGGCTTTGATTTATCTCAATGATTCTGCAGAACTTTCCAGAGAGCCTCCCGAGAGGTTTCAGGTGGCTGGGGTCAAGGCTCTCCGCACCGGCGAGGGCAACTTTTCCAAATAGCAGGTCGTAGTTAAAGAGTTCCTCATGTCTGAAAAGTCTGCATTCAAGCCAGGCTCTTACACCTTCCACCCTCGGCGCCTTTACCCTGTAAGATTGCACCGGTTTGAGCCCTGCCATTTCAAACTCGCTCACTTCAGGTGGGAACTCTTCAGAGGTAATCTTTACCGCCGACAGAAATTCCTCTGAGAGGAAGTTTATCACAAATTCACCAGTGCTCAGTATGTTTCTTGCTGTATCCTTTCTGCTTCCATCCTCTTTTCTGCTTATGGAGAGGAGCACAATTGGTGGCTCGTCGCATACTGCGTTATAAAAGCTGAAGGGTGCAAGGTTCGGAATGCCCTCCGGACTCAGTGTGGAGACCCATGCTATGGGTCTTGGAACAACCAGCTTTGTAAGCACCTCGTAGGGGTCAAACCCCTGAGGACTTTCCATATCAAAGAGCATGTATCATAGTATAAATGAGGCTTCTTTCCCTGGACACATCCTTTTCTCCCATAAACCTTACGGTTGTAGAGGATGGCAGGGTGGTGCTCCATCACTATGTGGACGACGGTAAGAAAACCCTTCAGCATCTGCCGATGGTGCTGGAGGAGCTAAAGATAGAAGCAGAGAATATGGATGCCTTTGCTGTTTCCCTTGGCGTTGGTTATCTAACATCGCTGAGGATTGGCATAACCTTTATGAAAACGCTGGCCTACCTGAGAGGCAAGCCCATAGTGGGCTATGAAAACCTGCATATGATGTGTCTTTTTGTAAAGAGTAAGGAAGAAAGGGCTGTTGCTCTCAGGGTAAGCAGCAATATCTTCTACAGAATCTGCAAAGGTCAGCAGATGGGTGAAATTGAGGTGTTGAAGGACAGGCTGCCCGAAGTCCCGCTGGTAGGTCTTGCATCCCAGGGGATTGGAGACATCCAGCTTGAATACTTTCCCTTTTCCCTTTATGGTGGACTGTGGGCTTATAGGAAACTTTCCGAAGGCTACGAGGGCGACAACCCTATGCTTTTAGAGCCGCTTTACCTCAAACCTCCTGTTTGAGAGAAGGTAAAGCAATGCTCCCATAGATGGAAAGATAAGCATAAGAAGGGCAGACAGCCTGTAGTTTTCCCCGGTTATGAGCAGGAAAAAAGACCAGAATATAAGCCCAAGGCTTGAGGCTATACGCTCGCTGAGAGAATAGAAGGAAAACCTCACAGCCACATCTCCACGGGTAAACCTCTCAAGGAGCAAAATCCTTGAAGTGGTCCATAGATGCGCCAAACATAGACCTGCAAAAAAGCCAAGTGGAAGCAAAAAATCTCTGGGTGTAATGTAGAGTAAAAGCAGAAAGGCACTCCACAGGAGAAAGCCCAGAGGGAAAAGCCTCTGGGCGGAAATCCTGTCGGTAAGCCTTCCAAACAGGAGACCTCCGGAGATGCCCCCAAGGGCTGAGAAGCCTATAGTTCTGTATATATCCCTCTCTGAAAGCCCGTAAACTTCCCTGAGATAGACGCCCATCATGGCTATCATGGTATGGGCAAGCTCCATGAGAAGAAGCATGGAGGCCATGGTAAGGAGGAAGCCTCTGTCTCTGAAAAGTTCTCTGAGAACAACCTTCTGCCTTTCCTCCGGCTCAGACAGACTTACTACAGAAGGCAGGGAGAGCAGGAAAAATATAAGACCAACCCATACAAAGGCAGAGGGGAGGGTAAGCACCGGCGCAAGAAAGATAAGGGACAGGGCAGACCCCGCATAGCCCAGAGCCACACCAAAGCCAGAGGCAAACCCTTTTGTCTCAAAAGATTTCAGAAGGGAGTTATAGAAGACCAGTGCCTGCTGGTGAAATATTGCCAAAAGAAGATAGAGGACAAAGTTGAGCTCTGCCCTGTTGAAGGATATGAAGAGAGTAAGGCATAAAAGAGGGACGCACAGGCTGAAAAGTGTGAAAAAGCCTTTTCTCAATCCCCTATGGTCAGCGATCCTGCCAAGCTGAAGGGCAACAAGGAAGGAGATAAAAAAGGCAATCCCATATAGCACCGAGTAGGTCTTAACATCCACATGCTGGGTAATGTATAGAGGATATAAGGTGGAAAATAAAAGGGCCCCCAGCACAGTCTCCCCAGAATCGTAGAGGGCAAAGGAAAGAAGTTTAAATTTTCTTTTCACACTATTTCTTTACTTCTACCTCGCACTGGTCTGACACACCATAAGGGTCTCTCCTGCACTGCTCTAAGGGCACCACCTTTCTGAACCTTTCCGCATACATTTCCCAATTCTGGAGAATCTCCTCCGCCAGTGGGCTTTCGGTGTAGCTGAAGTGTTTTTCAATCAAAGTCCTTAGCTCATCTTTCTCTTCATCTTTGAGTGCTCTTACCATCACGTAGCCTGTGTTTATCTTATCCTGCACCTCTTCATCCAGCACGTAGGCGTAGCCTCCAGTCATGCCAGCTCCCAGGTTTACACCCACCTTTCCAAGCACCACCACAAGCCCTCCTGTCATGTATTCACAGCAGTGCATGCCTGCACCCTCTACCACTGCCAGAGCTCCACTGTTCCTGACAGCAAACCTTTCTCCGGCCCTGCCCGCTGCGTAGAGCTCACCGCCCGTTGCACCATAGAGGCATGTGTTTCCCATTATCACATGGTTGTGCGGGTCTTTGAGCCCGTCGGGCTTTATCACAATCCTTCCTCCATACATACCCTTGCCCACATAATCGTTGGCATCGCCAATGAGAGTAAGAAACATGCCCCTGTGATTAAAGGCTCCAAAGCTCTGCCCTGCAGTGCCTCTAAAAAGAAGTTGTATGGTATCCTCTGGAAGTCCTTCATCCCTGTATCTTACCGCAATGTGGTAGGCAAGCCTTGTGGGCACGCTCCTGTCCACATTCCTGATGGAGTATTCTCCGTAGAAGGGCTGACCCTTTTCTATATAGGGTAGAACCTCTTCTTCCAGCCTCTTTGCCAGCTCGCTCCTTCTGGGGTTGTCGTTTCTCTCCTGCAGACATCTTAGGGGTCTACCTTCAGGATATCCTTCCTTCAGGAATTCCTCCAGCTTTACCCTCTTGGAGCCGGGGATATGGTCATAGGTCCTCACTTCAAGCAGGTCCCTCTTACCTATTATCTCATCAAGAGACCTGACACCCATCTGGGCAAGGATTTCTCTGACCTCCTGAGCCACTGCTCTGAAGTAAGCCATCACATTCTCCACCCTTCCCTTGAACTTCTCCCTGTATTTGGGGTCCTGCGTGGCTACGCCCGTGGGGCACTGGTTTGTATGGCACAGCCTTGCCATCACGCATCCCTCAGCTATCATGGCCGCAGTGCCAAAGCCAAACTCCTCCGCTCCCAGAAGGGCTGCAAGAACCACATCCCTGCCTGTCCTCATACCTCCATCCACCCTGAGCCTGACTTTGTCCCGCAAGCCATTTTCCATAAGCACCCTCTGCGTCTCCGAAAGCCCTATTTCCCAGTAGTTGCCCGCATTTTTTATGGAAGAGTAGGGGCTTGCGCCCGTTCCGCCTTCTGCACCGCTTATCTGGACAATGTCCGCATAAGCCTTTGCCACCCCCGCCGCTATGGTTCCCACACCTGTTTCAGCCACCAGCTTGACACACACCTTTGCCTGTGGGTTGGACTCTTTAAGGTCGTTTATAAGCTGGGCAAGGTCCTCTATGGAGTATATGTCATGGTGGGGTGGTGGAGATATGAGGGTGACTCCCGGCTGTGCGTGCCTGAGCCTTGCTATGTACTCGTTTACCTTCTTACCGGGTAGCTGCCCTCCTTCTCCGGGCTTTGCGCCCTGAGCGATTTTTATCTCTATATCCTTTGCTGAGGCAAGATAGGTGGGTGTGACTCCGAAGCGTCCGGAGGCAACCTGTTTTATGGCAGAGTTCTTTATGGTCCAGTATCTGGCAGGGTCTTCCCCTCCTTCCCCAGAGTTGCTCTTCATGCCGAGCCTGTTGCAGGCTTCTGCCAGCACCTCATGGGCCTCGGGGGAAAGTGCTCCCAGAGACATACCACCCGTGACAAACCTCCTGAGAATGTTCTCTACGGGCTCCACCTCCTCTACGGGGATGGGCTTTTCCGCTTTTTTGTAGTCTAAAAGATGTCTTATGAAGGCGGGGTGCTCTTCGTTGGCTATGCGTGAAAACTCCTTATAATCCTCGTATTCCTTTGTCTCCAAAAACTTGTGGAGAGCCCGGACCACAAAGGGGGACCATGCGTGATACTGCCCACCCTTTCTGAACTTCATGTCCCCACCGTAGTCAAGCTGTGGATTTTCCACATCATATGCCGCATCATGCCTTGCCAGCAAACTGTCCTGAACCTCAAATATGCCGTCCGATTCAAGAGTCACGGGAGTGCCGGGGAAGTATTCCTCCACAAAATCTCTGCTGAGGCAAACCGTATCAAAGATTCTCGCACCCTGATAGGAGTTGAGGGTAGAAATACCCATCTTGGACATGATTTTGAGTAGCCCATCCTCAAGGGCTTTTTTATAGTTAAAAACTGCCTGCTCGTAAGGAGCCTTTATCTCCCCCTTCTGACAGAGTTCACCTATAAGCTCATACACCAGGTATGGATACACAGCGGAGGCACCATAGCCTATGAGGCATGCCATGTGATGGGTATCTCTTGCTTCACCCGTTTCTATCACTATGGACACTCTGTTGGCAAGCCCCCTCTCTGAGAGCCACCTGAAGACGGCAGACACTGCCAGAAGACTTGGCACAGCAAGCCTGTATCTGGATATATTTCTGTCCGATAAGACCACTATGTTTGCACCCTCTCTTACAGCCTCTTCAACTCTTCTGCAGACTATTTCCACGCCCAGCCTGAGGTCGCATATGGTAATGCCCTCATACATGGCATCGTAGAGTATGTCCGTTATTCTTCTCTCGCCTGCCAGGTCCTGAAGCTCTACCACGCAGTAGCTTCTTTCCTTGGGATAGGTTATAGGCACCCATGCTACCTTGAAGTGCTCCTGCTCCATGAGAGCTCTGAACTGGTAGGGCAGGAGTATGGGGCTGTCTATCTGAAACCTCCTTGCATGCTCCTCTTCTTCCCTCAGAAAGTTTCTTTTGTGTCCCAGGTTCATTCTGAGGGACATGACCGCTTTTTCCCTTATGGGGTCTATGGGAGGGTTTGTTACCTGAGCAAAGCGTTGTTTGAAGTATCTGAAGAGCAGCACTGGCTTTTCTGAAAGGGGTGGTATGGGTGTATCATCTCCCATGGAGAAGGTTATTTCTTTGCCTTCTTCCGCCATGGGTGCAAGAACGTGCTTTATCTCTTCCTGTGTATAACCAAAGGCAACCAGTTTTCTTATTCTATCCGGGTCTTCAGAAGGCTCAGGAAGCCTGTAATCCTTTATTATACTGCCCAACCTCACAAGGTGCTTTCTAAGCCACTCACCGTATGGCTTTTGAGAAGATAGGTCTCTAAGTATCTCCTCCGTCTCTTTTACCTCACCCGTTGAAAGGTCAACAACAAGCGTATCCCCCGGTCCCAGCCTTCCCTTCTTGAGAACCTTTCTACCTTCAAGGTCCACCATACCCACCTCTGAGCCAAGCACAAGAACACCATCCTCCGTGAGCACATACCTGGCAGGTCTCAGACCATTTCTGTCAAGATGAGCCCCTATTTTTCTTCCGTCAGTAAAGGCTATGCTCGCAGGTCCATCCCAGGGCTTCATGAGAAGGGACTGGTATTCAAAAAACTCCTTTACCTCCTCCGGAAGCCATGGCACGCCCTCCCAGGCAGGAGGAATGAGCATGTTTATGGCATGCTCAGGGCTGTAGCCTACAAGAAGCAGAAGTTCAAAGACCCTGTCAAGGGATGCAGAATCGCTCTCCTCGTAAGAAACCAGTGGTCTTATGAGCTTTATGTTCTCACCAAAGAGCTCATGCTCAAGCTCGTGCTCTATTGCCCTCATCCAGTTTCTGTTTCCCAGAATGGTGTTTATTTCTCCGTTGTGAGCAAGATACCTGAAGGGCTGAGCCAGCTTCCAGTTGGGGAAGGTGTTTGTGGAATATCTCTGATGAAATAGACAGAAGGCTGACTCTATCCGCTGGTCGTTTAGCTCAGGATAGAACACATCCAGCTGGGGTGCCACCAGCATACCCTTGTATACCAGGGTTCTTGAAGACAGTGAGGCAAAGTAGACCTTATCTCTGAGTTTCCTGTCCGTTTCAATTCGTCTTCTGAGAATGTAGAGCTCCAGCTCTCGCCTTTCCTCCGGAACTTTTCCTGCATCCAGTAGAAGGTGGAATATCTTTGGCATAACCTTGAGGGCAGATTCTCCCACTGCAGACTTGCTGACAGGAACCTCTCTCCAGGCAAGGAGAGAGAAGGGTGATTTTCTTACATGTTCCTCTATCTGAGCTCTTACATCCTCATACAGGAAGACTGCACCCACCGCAAGGTTGTTTATGTCAGAAACCTCATAACCTTCCTCGGAAAGCCATTCTATAAAGAACCTTCTGGGAATTTCTATGAGAACACCAGCGCCATCTCCGGTCTTTCCATCACCGCCAACGGCACCTCTGTGGGTGAGGTTTTTCACCGCCTCTATGCCCCAGCGAACGATCTGGTGGCTTTTTTCACCCCTTACACTGCATACAAAGCCTACACCGCAGGAGTCGTATTCCAAAAGCTCCATCTCTTCACCTCACAAAAGGGTAAATGGGTTAATATTTTAATATAGGAAAAAGGATGTTATGAGGGCTGCTTTTTATGCTTCACCCCGCCAGCTCTCCCGATAGAACTCTTCAGAAGATAAGACACCAGATATGCAAGGAGCACAAGCACTACTCCATACAGCCCTCTCGTAGTGCGAAGCAGGAGCTTTCCGTAGAGCCTCAATGCGGGCTTTAGGAGAGATAAGGCTCTCCTTCTTCTTTTTTCTGAGGCAAGCGCCCAGAGTATTAACTTAGAAAGTATCTTCAGAACAAGGCTGTATGGGTTCAGCCTCTTTTTGAGGAGGTCCAAAAGCAAAAACCTCATATCTGGAAAATATATGCTCGTTAATTCTTGGTTAATGTCTATCGTATATTCATCAAACCTTAAAGGAGGTGCTATCATGAGAAAGGCGCTTGCAGTTCTCACTGCCCTTGGCACGCTTGGGGCGGTTGCCCTGGCACAGCCTGTGGGACATTCCATGGGCAAGAAGGAGCATAAGCTCTGGTGTCAGCAGAACTGGGAAAAGTGCAGGCAATTCAGGGATGAAGCCCTGAAGATAAAAGAAAGGAGCATAGCCAGAGAAAGAGATTGCCTGCAGAAGGCAAAGGACTTCTGGGCTTTTGAAGAGTGCAGGGCTCAGGCAAAGGTGCAGACCAAGAAGGAGATGTCTGAGCTCAGGCAGAGGTTTATGGAGGGTGCCGGCAAGTGAGGTTGCTTCTTGTGGAAGATGACAGGGAGCTTGCAAACTCTCTCAAGGGTCTCCTGGAGCAGGAGGGCTTCAGGGTGAGGCTTGCCCTCGACGGAAGGCGGGGGCTCGACCTTGCCCTCTCTGAAGATTTTGACCTTATACTGCTGGATTACTTTCTGCCGGGTCTGGACGGCAGGGAATTCTTAAAAAGGCTCAGAGAAGAAGGCTCAAAGGTGCCAGTTATAGCCCTCACGGTGGTGTCGGATGTAAAGAGTAAGGTGGACTTTTTCCAGATGGGTGCAGACGACTACATTACCAAACCCTTTCACTTTGAAGAGTTGATGGCAAGGATAGTTGCAGTGAGAAGGAGATACGCAGGGCTTGAAAGTTCTGAAATAAGGCTCGGACCCCTGCATATAAACCTGCAGCAGAAGAAGGTCTCTGTGGAGGGGAAAGATGTGAGCCTCACTGTCGGTGAGTTTTCATTGCTTGAGTATCTTCTCCTCAACAGGGGCAGGTCTGTCTCCAGGGAGGAGCTGCTTGAAAAGGCTCTAGGGAGCTATGAGGCAGAAAGCAACACGGTGGAGGTGCTCATCCACAGGCTCAGGAAAAAGCTGGGCAGGGATATAATAAGAACACAGAAAGGGCTTGGCTACAGGATAGAATGAACTCTCTCAGAAGGCAGTTTTTTCTCTTTTTTCTGGTGGTTGCCCTTGCAAGCAGTGTATTTCTCGGGGGCATTTACTGGAGCGTAGAGAGGTCCTATTATCTTCTGCTGGACAGCCATCTCATGAAAGATGTGCTTGAGCTTGAAAAGCTCTACACTGAGGGGGAAGAGTTTGGGAGAAGTGAGCCCTACGTGCTGAGAAACCCCCAGGGACTTGTGGTGGACGCCAGCAACCTTGAATTCATTCCTCCCCTCAAAAACAGAGAAATGCCCTACACGGAGAACCTCTCTTTTGGCGAAAAAACCTACCGCTTTATAACCACAAAAAGCTCAAGGGGCTTTTACCTGCAGTATGGCATTGATATAAGTCAGGCGATGGAATTCTTCGGGCTTTTGAAGACAGCACTACTCTCTGGATGGCTCTTTTTCCTGTTGCTTCTTGTGTTTTTCTACTGGCTTTTTGTAAAAAGAAGCCTTGTTGAGCTTGAGGGTGCTGTCAGAGAAAGCCTTGAGGGCAGAGAGGTAAAGGTTTACAGGGAGATTGAACCTCTCGTAAAAAGTCTCCGGGAAAGGCTCAGGGAGATAAAAGAGCAGTCCCATCACTACAGAGACCTTCTTATGGCTCTGAGCCACTCTCTGAAAACCCCGCTGGGTAGGCTATACCTGAGGCTGGAGCTTTTGCAGAGAAGACACAGGGAAGTGGACTTTAGCGATATTAGAAAAGAGCTCCAGAGGATAGAAAAGAGCTCTAAGGCTTTTCTGAGGCTTTCAAAGCTGGAGGCACAGCTCTACAGCCCTTCTTTTGAACAGTGTAATCTGAGAGAGCTTTTGCAGAAGGTTCTTCTCCTCTACCCTCAAGAAAGGATAAGGATGGATATGCAGGAGGTCATCCTGCAGTGCGACCCGGAGCTTGCCATGGAGGTCTTTGATGTGCTGGTGGACAACGCCATAAGGCATGGAGAGGGGGAGGTTTTTATAAGGCTTGAGGGATGCACTCTGAGCGTGGAAAACCTATCCTCAAAGCCTGTGGACGAAAACCTTCTTGAAAAGCCAGAGAGCAAAAGGCTCGGTGGTGTGGGGCTATACATTGCAAAAAGATTATGTG
Source organism: Aquificaceae bacterium (assembly GCA_037481935.1). Lineage (NCBI taxonomy): Bacteria > Pseudomonadati > Aquificota > Aquificia > Aquificales > Aquificaceae > Aquificaceae bacterium. The sequence continues at coordinate 93,774 of JBBFKQ010000008.1, forward strand.
AAGTGCTGGGGTGGTCTATTAGCCTGAGACAGAGGGAAGAAGGCAGCCTTTATAGAGTAGTTTTTATGATAAACTTCTGCAGTAGCAGTAAAAGTTCATGATTTTATTTAAGAATTAAAACACCTTTTAAGGAACATTTACATGTGGTTAATCTACAGTTAAGGTAGGACATGATATAATCTGGCTGTGATGCTCCTTGTCTTTTTGTTGCTTTACGCTGGTGTATCTCTTGCCCTTGACCTGAAAAGTGCCATAAACTCCGCCATAGAAAACAGCCCCTACATAAAGGGTCTTCCCTCAGAGGGGCTTATCTACGAAGGAAAAAGGCTCAGCTACCGCTCTGGGCTAAATCCCAGTCTTTCCGTGGAGGCTGGTAACTTTGGCACCTCAAAGGAGGGCTTTTCAAAAGCACCCATATACGGCATAACTTATACGCAACCTCTATCCTATCCAGCCCTCTTCAGAAGCGCTGGTGAAGTCTACAGACTTCAGAGCATAGCCCTACAGCATCGCATAGAGTCTGAGAAGAACAGGCTCGCTCAGGATGTATACCTGCTCTTCTATCAGGCTCTGTATACAAAGGAGCTTTTAAAGGTGGCAGAAGAGGAGCTAAGGCTTCAGAGGGAGATAAGGGATTTTGTAGAGAGAAGCTTCAGGCTTGGAGAGACCACCAGGCTTGAACTACTTCGTGCTCAGAGGGAACTGGAGCTACTTGAGGGCGATAGGCGTCTTGTAGAGTCTAAATACAGAGCCCTGCTCGGGGAGCTTTCTACGCTAACCGACAGAGATGTGATGGATGTGGAAGGCGAACTGAGCCTTCCCCAGTGGGCGCACATGGACCTTGAAGAGACGCCCCTTTTTGCCTACTACAGGGCAGGTATTCAGAGTCTGTCAAAACAGATGGAGGTGGAGAGGGTGCTTTCAAAACCCTCTTATTCTGTGAGCATTACTGCAGAAAAAGTGGCGGACAGAGAATACGGCCTTCGGGCAGGTCTGGTGGTAAACCTTCCCCTCCTTTACAGAAGGCAGGGTGAGATGCTTGAACTTATGGCTCAGCAAAATCTTCTCTCTGCAGAGGCGGAAACTCAAAAGCAGAAAGCCCTGGCTCAGCTCAGGTCTGCAAAGACCCAGTTTGAGCAGATAAGAAGAGAGGTAGAAAAGATAGAAAAAGAACTGCTTCCAGAAGCTCAGAAGGAGCTGGAACTTGCCATAAAAAGCTACAAGCTCCGGACTATTACCCTTCTGGAGCTGTCCCAGACAAGAAGGAGCTACTATGAGCTTCTCAAAAGAAGGCTTGAGCTCATGCTTCAGGCACATACAGAATACGCAAAGGGAATTACCTACGGAGGGTCAAAATGGTGTGGTTGTTATTGATTCCCTTTATGGTGCTGGCTCAGGTCATGAGGGTAGACCAGGCGACGGTGCAGAAGCTGGGAATAAGGACGCAGAAGGTAAGGGTAGAAAGCCACAGCCCGGAAACACGAGCACCAGCACAGTTAAAGGCAGATATGGGTAAGAGCGTGGAGGTATACTCGCCCCTTGAGGGTGTGGTTAAAAGGCTTTATGTAAGGGAAGGAGACAGGGTCAGAAGGGGTCAACTTCTTGCAGAGGTTTACTCCCCGAGGATTGCAGAGCTTAGTGCACAGATTCGTATGGCACAGGTAAGGCTTCAGACCGCAGAAGAGGCCCTCAAGAGAGAGGAGCTTCTCTACAAAGAGGAGGTAATTCCATACGCAAGGTATTTCTCCGCAAAGGTGGAATACGACAGAGCTCTTGCTGAATACAGAGCTCTCTTGCAGAGCAGGGATTCACTTGGAGAAACAAGGGGGGATAACCTGCTTGTGAGAAGTCCGGGGGCTGGCGTGATGGTGGAGCAGAAGGCAGTGCTTGGCTCCTCTGTAGGCCTCGGGAGCCCTCTGTTTAAGGTTCAGGACTTTTCAAGGCTCTGGGCTTACGCCTACGCAGAGCCAGGTCTCAGGGTAGAGGGCAGGAGCTATTTAGAATACGAGGGCAAGCTTTATCCTGCAGTTCTTGAGTGGGTCTCTCCGAGGCTTGACCCTGCTACGGGAAAACAGGTTCTTCGCTTTGTGGTGGAAAACACAGACGGGAAGCTAAAGGAAGGCCTCAAGGCACAGATAATCCTGAGGGGAAAGGAGCAGAAAGGTGTCTGGCTTCCTGCCAGCGCCTTGCAGAAGGTAAGAGGAGAGCATGTGGTCTTTGTGAGGGTTCAGGATGGCTTTGAGGTCAGAAAGGTGAGGGTTATTCTCTCCTCCGGTGAGAAGGTGCTGGTGGAGGGTATTTCTGACGGAGAGGAGGTGGCGGTGAGCGGAGTCATATTCCTCAGAGCACAGGCAGAAAAATGATTAGACAGCTCCTGGTATACAGGCTTTTTGTGCTTCTTCTTGCTCTTGTGGTGGTAGTGTATGGAGTTTACAGCTTCCTAAAAATACCCGTAGACACCTTTCCAGACCCAACTCCCACTCAGGTGGTAATATACACGGAAACTCCGGGCCTGTCTGCAGAGGAGACAGAGGTTCTGGTCACAAAACCCATAGAGTCCGCTCTTTCTGGCATAAAGGATGCACAGCTGGTGCGTAGCATAAGCCTGCCAGGGCTTTCCTACGTGACTGTCTTTTTCAGAGATGGCACAGATATATACTTTGCCAGAAATCTGGTTTCTCAAAAGCTCTCGGAGGTTCAGGGGCTCTTGCCTCAGGGTATGGCTCCACGAATGGGTCCCAACACCTCAGGTCTTGGAAACGTCATGTTCTACATCCTGCAGGATACCACAGGCATATACAGCTTAGAAGACCTTAAAACCCTTCAGGAATGGAGAGTCAAACCCATCATAAAAGCAGTTGACGGCGTTGAAGAAATATCTCAGTGGGGACCGGATAAGGTATATCTGGTAAAGGTGGACACACAGAAACTGCTTCAGCACAACCTAAGCCTGCAGGACATAATTAAGGCCCTTGAGGAATACGGGCAGATAGCTGGTGGTGGCTTCCTTCAGTCTCCAGAGGGGGACCTGGTGGTCCGTGGTCTTGGAAGGTTCAGAAGTGTGGAGGACCTCCTCAGGGTGCCAGTAAAGAAAACAGAGAATACTTATGTGCTTCTGCGGGATGTGGCAGACGTGGAGCCGGGAGAGCTTCCCAACAGAAGGGGCGCTTTCACCTTTAACGGACAGGAGGTGCAGGGCAACATAGTGCTTAAAAGGGTCAGCACAAACACCATGGAACTGGTGGAAAGGCTCAAGGGAGCCATCGAAGAGGCAAAAAAGGTGCTACCGCAGGGTGTGGACATAAGGGTCATATACGACCAGGCCTATCTCACGCAGAAGGCAGTAGGAACCGTAGAGAGGGCGCTTATAGAAGGTATGGTGCTCATAACCATAGCCATAGCCCTTTATCTGTGGAACCTCAGGGTTGCACTGCTTGTGGTCCTGTCCATTCCCTTTACCCTTCTTATAACCTTTTCCCTCCTGAAAAACCTTGGCATCTCCGCAAACCTGATGACTATGGGAGGGCTTGCCATAGGGCTTGGCCTCTTTGCAGATGCCAGCGTGGTGGTGGTGGAGAACATTTACAGGCACCTTTCAGAAAACAGGCAGGCTTCAAAGACCACTCTTGTAATAGAGTCTGTGCAGGAGATAATAAAACCCCTGACCTTTGCCATTCTCATCATTGCTGTGGTCTTTCTACCCATCTTTACCTTTGAGTCAGTGGAAGGCAAATACTACAAGCCCTTAGCCCTTACCATAATACTTGCCTTGCTCTCCTCCCTTGCAGTGGCTCTCCTCTTTATGCCCGTGCTCTCTTACTGGCTTCTGAGAGGGGGAAAAGAGGAAAATGCTCTCTTTGCTTTCTTACGCAAAAAGTATGTTTCCCTTCTTTCCCTGGCTTTTAGAGTGAGACCTGCAGTGCTACTTCTTACTCTGGCTTCCTTTATCTTTTCCCTTTTTCTCCTATGGAGAACTGGCAAAGAATTTGCCCCACCCCTTGAGGAGGGGGCGCTGCTGGTAAAGTCCTTCCTTGACTCCAACGTTTCCCTTGAAGAGGCAAAGAGAGTGGCAAGCCTTGTGGAGAGCACAGCCCTGAAATACCCCGAGGTAGTTCACACCTTTTCCAACATAGGAAGGGCTGAGGTGGGAGAGCCAGAGGATGTGAGCTACATAGAGACCTTTATAATCCTCAAGCCTGCCAGCCAGTGGCAGAGCTTTAAAAGCAGGCAGGAGTTTGAGGAGCTCCTCCGTGAAGAACTCAAGAATGTGCCCGGCGTGGAGTTCAGCTTTACCCAGCCCATACAGATGAGAATTGACGAGCTTCTTTCAGGAGTAAAGGCAACCCTTGCCATAAAGATATTTGGGGAGGACCTCCAGAAGATAAACGAGCTGGCTGGAAAGATAGAAGAGCTTGTGGCGCATACAATGGGTGCGGTGGACGTGGAAACGGAGGCTCAGGCAGGAAAGCTACAGCTCAGGATAGTTCCCAGAAAGGATATGCTCCAGAAATACGACCTTACAACTCAGGACATAATGAAGGTAATTTCCTACTACCTTGGCGGTGCAGAGGTTGCACAGCTCCAGGAGGAAACTATACTCTTCCCGGTGGTTCTTAGCCTGAAGGAAAAGACCCTTGAGGAGGTAAAGGCTCTGCCCGTGCTTATGCAGGATGGGAGTTTGCTTAAGCTCTCGGATGTGACAGAGGTCTACATTGCGGAGGGCTATAACAAGATAAGAAGAGAGAACGGCATGAGGTATGCCCTTGTGCAGAGCAACCTGTCTGGAAGAGACCTCGGAGGCTTTGTGCAGGATATAAGAACAAAGATAGAAAAGAACATAAAGCTCCCTGAGGGCTACTACATAGCCTTTGGAGGGCAGTTTGAGAACCAGGAAAGGGCAATGAAAAGGCTTGCGGTGGCAGTGCCTCTGGCAATAGGCCTCATATTCCTGCTTCTTTATGTTAACTACGCTTCCATCAGAGATGCCCTCGTGGTGATGCTGAACGTGCCCTTTGCGGTGGTTGGGGGTGTCTTTGCTCTCTATTTTTCTGGTTACAGTCTTTCTGTGCCTTCGGCAGTGGGCTTTATAGCAGTCTTTGGCATTGCAACCCTGAACGGAGTGGTGCTTATATCCTATGCAAAGAGCCTCATAGAAGAGGGTGTGCCCGTGCGAGAAGCCCTCCTTCAGGCAGGTTCAAGAAGGCTAAGACCCATACTTATCACCGCCACCGCCGCTTCCCTTGGACTCCTTCCCATGCTACTGAGCAGAGACATAGGCTCAGAGGTTCAAAAGCCCCTTGCAGTAGTGGTCATAGGGGGCATATTTACTTCTACTATGCTTACCCTTATAGTTCTGCCACTGGTCTATGAGCTGGTGGCTGGGAGGAAGAAAGATGGAGCTCATTAAACTGCATCCACCCTTTACGCATTTTGCCATAGCCATGCCCCTTGCCCTTCTGGTTATTGACCTCTATTACCGGATAAACAGAAAGGAACCGGACAGCCTTCACATGCTCTTTAGTTTTATAGCCAGCCTCTCCGTGCTTTCTGCTGCGGTGAGTGGAATGATAGCCTACGAGCCCATAGAGGAAAAGCTCTATGAGATAAACATCTTCTCAACCCACAAGAATATGGGGCTTTTGCTGGCAGTTTACTTTATCTTTCTCTTTGTTGTGAGGCTGGTCCTTTCAAAAAAGCCCTTAATGAGAAACCTCTTTACCCTTATGCTCCTTCTGGGGGTTTCTCTTCTTTTCTTTCAGGGAAACCTGGGGGGTTCAATAGTTTATGACCATATGGTAAGGCCATGGCTTGAAAAGCAATGATTCTGTGTGTTAGAATTTAAAGGCGGGAGGTGGAATATGGAGCTTTACTGCGATGGAGAAAGGGTCTACCTTTCAAGAAACTACAGAGTTGAAGGATTTTCAAAGAAGGAACTGCTGGAAAGCTCCAGGTATGAGGTTGTATGGCAGTCAAATAAGCTTTCTGAAACTCCTAAGATACTCACCAGCACAAGATACCATCTTTTAGGCGCAGGTGGCTCAAAGCTGTTCAGGATGGACAGAAGAAGCGGGGAGAGCGTGGAGCTGGAGGCAGGAAATGAGATAAAGGATGTGGCCAGCAACCTCAGAAATGTCTTCTTCCTCACGGCGGAAGGCCTCTACAGGGTGTCTGCAGAGAGGTTTGCGGATGCAGAAGTTGTGAGAATGCCTGTGTCAGACCTTTTAGATAAACCTCTCAGGTCTCTTGCTCTTGCGGGGAAAAACCTCTATATTCTTGCTGGAAACTTCATCTGCAGAGTAAGCATAGATGGAGAACTCTTATTCCAGAGGACGCTCACAGATGGTCTTAAGGTCCTCCCCCACTACGATGGATGTGTGATCATAAGGAAGGGGGAGCTCCTCTACTTTACAGAGGACCTTGAGGTTCTCTCCAGTGGAAGCTTTGAAGGTGAGTTTGTAAAGGCTGAGCATGGAGCCTATCACACTCTCCTTCTTACAGACAGAAATTTTGGAGTTTACGGGAAGACGGGCAAAAGGTATGCCCACGTGGAGGATGCCCATTATATTAGCTTTGCCGAGGGGCTGAACCATGTTTATTTCCTTGACAGAGATGGAACTGTCAGTTATAGCGGTAAGAAGGACCTACTGGGGGATAACTTTCAGGAGATAGACCTGACAACCCTTGTGGCTATTATAATGGCCTCACTCATGCTTGTTGAAAAAAGAGGAAATAATGTGCTAATAAAGGAGGAAAAAGGCTACATAGACGTGCAGATAGAGGGAAGGGTCGTATCTGTGGAAGATATTATCCTGGCGCTCTCCAAATACTTTCCGGAGGTGTTTTACCTCTACAGAAATCCTGGCTACTACGAGGAGATTGATGCCTTCGCCCAGAAATTTGACCTGTTCAGAGTGGTAGGTAAAGATGTGAGGCTTAACTCGGAGCTACTTGAGAGACTTATCCAGATGCACTCAGGCTTTAGGGCCTTCGAAGAGGATATAGTCAGGTCTCTTCTTTCCCTGTAGGGTTTTACATGCCCCAGAGACCCTTCCTGTTCTCCCTTGCATACCTCTGCGCCTGCAGAAATCTCTCCTGATACTTCACGTTGGGGGGTATGGTGTAGACCATGGCGTAGCCCTCTTTTACAAGAACCTCATTGAGCATCCTGCCATCAGACAGCCACACATAAGCTAAAAGCCTCCCGTAGCGGTCTGTTTTCTGCACATCAAACTCGAGATAAACGGTTTCACCCTTCGGGAGCATCTTCTTTGTGAATTCTGCGGACAGCTTACCCATCTTGACTATTTCCTCGAGGCTCTGACCCGTCCTTTCTGCATCCCTTCTTGCCTTTGGGTTTTCCCTGCTTTCAGGCGTGTCCACCCCTATGAGCCTCACCTTAACCTCCTCACCAGAGCCCAGCGTGCAGTGAAAGGTATCACCATCCACCACATAAGCTACCTTACAGGGCGTGGTGTTTTCCACTGGAGGCTTAGAGGGTTGGCTCTTACCGCAGGAAAATAAGAACAGGAGAGCAAGTAGAAGGCTCAAAAAGCTATTCCGCATAGGTTGATATTTTAAACTGTATGCATTTTTATCTGACCCTCGGGGAGTTGTAAGCGTCAAATCCATCCAGTGCTATAATCCTCCCATGTCCTCAAAAGACAAAACCCTAAGAAGCATCTTTGACGAGCTCCCCCTCAGACTGAGCCACATACTATCCCCTGCTCCCATCACAGAGCTACTCCCTACCACCCTGCCCTCCTCTGAACTCAGACTGGACTTCCTCGCAAAACTCCAAAACCAGACCATCTTCCACATGGAGTTTCAGTCTTTTAATGACCCAGACATGCCATGGAGAATGCTACGATACTACACATCCATAGCAGAGAGGTATAAAACAAAGAACATAAAACAACTACTTGTCTATGTGGGCAACGAAAGGCTAAGCATGAAGGACACTCTGGAGCTTGAGAACCTCACCTTCAGGTATGACATGCTTGACATAAGGCAGATAGACTGCAGGGAGCTTCTGGAGAGCCAAGACCCTGGGGACAGGATAATAGCATGCCTGTGCAGAGTGGAGGATGAGGAATATCTGATAAGGAAGCTCCTTGAGACTATGGAAGGCATGAGGGATGAGGAGAGGAAGGACTTTATGGTGAAAGTCTTGACACTGACAGAGCTAAGACCTAACTTAAGGGTAAAGCTCTCAGAGGAGGTCAGGCACATGCCCATAGTGGTCAGACCAGAGGACATAAAACTGCCAGAGAGTGAACTCAGAAAAGACCTTCTCTACAGTCTGGGGCTTGAGGAAGGACTTCACAAAGGCAAACAACTCGGGCTTGAGGAGGGGCTTCACAGAGGCAAACAGCTTGGGCTTGAGGAGGGTCTTTTGCTGGATGCACAGGAGATGTTGCTTACAGTGATAGAGA